>CAVEFW010000220.1:0-1408 GCA_963615035.1 Phocaeicola dorei | reverse complement strand
TGCGCCACGTATGCATTTTTCTTTATGGTTTTGTTGATTTTTGCAATATCGATAGAGTTTGACAAGCTTTTGTGTTCGTTTTTCGTGTTTGTGTTTTTTGCAACTGAAGCCACTCTTGGCAGCTGCGTTTTTGCTTTATGCGATGTTTGAGCGTCTTGCTTGCCTTGTTTATCTTCGCTTTGTTTTGCGGTCGCGCTGGCGGTCGCGCTTCCTTGAGCATTTTCATCTTCGTTTTCCAACTTTATGCCGTGCAACTTGGCGCGTTCAATTTCTTGTTCTTTTTTACTCATCTTAGCTAGGTTTATGTTAAACAGCTGGCTTTCAAACAAAGGTTCTTCTTTGCTTTTTGCGAACGCGCCGATAGGCGTATATGTGCCATCTTCTTGCAACTCTCGCAGCTTTGCAGTGTCGCTTAAACATGAATATAGATAGTCCAAGATGCGATTTACGTGTGCATCTTCTGCGATTGGCCAAGCGATTTCCACGCGTTTGTCCATGTTGCGAGTCATCAAATCGGCACTGCTGCAATAAAGTCGAATGTCCCGAGCACGATTTCTGGCTAAATTTTGCACATTTTCCACGCTCATATAAACGCTGTTTTCGCTGGTGCTTTCAATGTTTTGCGTGTTGTTGGGCTTGTCTATATGTGCGCTTTCGCTAATGCTGCCTGTCTCGAACACATCGTTTAGCCCAGCGTCTCCGAAGATATATATGCGGCTGTGTTCGAGCAAGCGACCCACGATGGAAATAACTCGAATGTTTTCAGTGTATCCCTTAACGCCTGGCACCAAGCAACTCACGCCGCGCACAAAAAGCGTTACAGGCACGCCAGCTTGGCTGGCCTCGACCAATTTATCCATCACTTCTTTGTCGGTTACGCTATTTGTCTTGAAAAATAGACCACATGGTTTGCCTGCGCATGCTTTTTCAATTTCTGCATCTATGCCAGACAAGATGTTTTGTTTAATTTGAAGTGGTGCCACCCATAGCGTCTTATAAGAATCGCTGGCGTTTTCCAGTTGCATGTTTCTGAAAAACTCTACTGCGTCCATGCCAATTTCATTGCACGTTGTTATATATGAAAAATCGGTATAAAGACGCGCCGTTTTTTCGTTGTAATTTCCTGTGCCCAGCTGAGTGATGAACTGGATGCCATTTTCAGTTTGGCGTGTGATGCTGCAAATTTTGCTATGAACTTTGTAGTAATGAAAGCCATAGATCACGTTGCATCCGCTCTCTTCAAATTGCTGTGACCAGCGAATATTGTTGTTCTCATCAAATCGCGCACGCAACTCAAAAAGCGCTGTCACCTCTTTTCCGTTTTCTGCAGCGCGAATGAGTGCCTCAGCCAGTCTGCTCACATAAGCCAAGCGATAAAGCGTTATGCGAATAGAAACCACAGCAGGGT
>CAVEFW010000219.1:0-12908 GCA_963615035.1 Phocaeicola dorei | reverse complement strand
GCATATAGGTTGGGTTTTTATACATGCCAAATCTTTCAATGATAATTTGCTCGCCGTTCTTAACATCGAAACTGTAATGCTCTGGATGAATCATTGATGGCGCGTAAAGATTGTTTTCTTTTACAACCTCGGCATTTTCCATCATGAACTGGAATATTGAAATTCCATGAGCCTCAACTTCAACAATGCCTGCCTGTAATTCTGTTTTCTCAGGCGACGCTGCTGCGATTTCGTGCCACATATCATCAGATTCTTGAAGTTCTTTTTCATATAACTTCAATATTGCTTCACGACCCAAGGATTCTTTAGTCTTTGCAAGCAAAATTTTGCTTGCTTCCAGTGACAAATTCTCAATTTGTGATGGTTCTAAAACTGATTTCGATACAAACTCTTTAAGAACTTTATCGCACCGTTTCTTCTCATGTGCTCGAATTTCTTCTTGAGTAATTTCTTTTCCATCAACTTTGAATGTAATGCTCTGTGTGTCTTTCATTGCAGTTCCTTTCTCCTACAAGTGTTGGATAAATTAACGATTTTGATTATGATTACCCTAACAACGAATTACAACCATCAAATTAACAACAAGTGTTGGAGAAAATGATGACTAGAAAAGAAGACATGAGGGCGCGACATTCCAAAGAAAAAATTAACCAAGCTTTTCGCGACCTGCTAAAAGAAAAGGGCTTCGCTAAAACAACGGTGTCAGACATCATTAAACGCGCTAATGTTAACAGAAGCACATTTTACGCGCATTACACTGACAAGTTTGACTTGCTTGACAAATTTGAGGATGAGTTGTTTTTAAATCTGGCGCATGTTTCTAAGGCAATACCAGAAAATTTTTCCGAAAGTGATTTTATTTACGAACTTGATTTTAAAGATTACATCGAAGACGTTCTAACGATTATCTCGGACAACAAGGAAGTATTTTTTATTCTTAGCGACTCAGTTCAGGGAACGAACTTTCAGAAGAAACTTTTTGCATATATGAATAACGTTTGGAGAAGCCATAACGTTGTCGATAAACTTCAAGTTGACGCTGCCTACGTGCAGATTGCAACTGTTGGCATGATTTGCTCGCTTATAGAGTCATGGATTGAAGACGGCTGCGAGCCAACAGTTGCTGACTTTGGCGCAGTAGTGTCAGACATCGTTGGCGCCTTTATTGAAGGGGTGACCTTTCATCCTTAATTTGTATATATGGAAGGATTACCTTGCACAGCCTTTAATTGAAATTTCGCTTATAATTTCGGCCATCTCGCGGGGAGTTTTGTCTATGTCTTCTAAGAGCCACTTTTGAATAACGCTATATGACCCGCGTGTAATATATGTAAAAAGAAGATCTTTTCCGTTTTGACCATAGGAATTTGCGAATTTTTGGAACATATCGTTCCAGATATTAGGAACGCGGAAAAGCTCATCAGTAAATTTTGAATCGGGCGCGTTGTTTTTGAAAACGAATTTTGCAACCTTTTTGTGTTGAAGTAAAAAATTGCACGTTACTTCAATTCGATCTTTTATACGTTTGCCGTCCTCAAGACCGTTTTTCTTGATGAGATTATGGATTTCGTCGATTAGTTGCATTTCAATCTCGCGAAGCACGTCTTGCGGGGAAGTAAAGTGGTTGTAAAAGGTAACTCTGTTAATTCCCGCGTTGCGACAAAGTTCGCTAACCGATATTTTTTGGATTTCTTTTTGTTCCATAAGCTCAATTAAACTTTCCTTTAAAAGGCGTTTGGTTAGCATTACTCTTTGATTTTCTTTTTTCATGAAACGCACCTCTCAATAAAATTTTTATCGTTTTTAAACAATTGTAGCAAAACTGTATCCCTCGCATCAGTATTTATTAAACTGACTGTTGTAACTTTTACATGTGTAAAATAAAATAGTGATTAGCCTGTTATGGGCAATAAAATGCTAATTGAGTCCTTAATAGATAGGAGGAAAAGAGATGAATTTTATTAGAAATAACTGGTTTAGAATTGCACTGCTTGCTTTTATCGCAATTGCTTATTGGGTTTTGTTTTGTGGTTCTAATCTAAGTTTGGTGCAGAAGTTGCTGCTGGCGTCGTTGATGTCTCTGCCTCTTCATCAGTTTGAAGAGTATGCAATGCCAGGCGGCGGTCCAGTTGTTATAAACAAGGTTTTTTGGGGCGAAAAAGAAAATTATAGAAACTTTCCAGGAAACTGGAATTCAATCATGATTGTAAATCTGTCCGCCTATGTTTTTTATATTTTGGCAGTCGCTTTTCCTGAAGTAATTTGGCTTGGGCTTGCAACTATGCTCTTCAATTTGTTTCAGGTGCTGGGGCATGGTGTTGAAATGAACATCAAAGGAAAAACGTGGTATAACCCAGGCATGGCGACTTCGATTGCGCTCTTTTTGCCAATCAGTATTGCCTATATAATCCAGATATCTGCCAAAGCGAGCGGGATTACTTGGTTGCTTGCGGTGGTCGCGCTGGTGGTTATGATAATCGTAACGGTAATTTTGCCAGTTCAACTTCTAAAAAGAAAAGATTCGCCTTACACGATTCCTCAATGGCAAATTGAACAATTTGATAAGGTGTCGCAAAAATTCCACTTGTAGGTTTAATGGTGGGATGGCTTTTTTATGCAATTTTGAGACCAACACAATTGACGCCCCTGATGGGGTTCTTGTTGACGACATTTCTCCATTCATCATTGAAGACAAAAAAGCCTTCTATTACAGGGGACTTCGCGAGTGGAAAAATGAAAAAGGCTGCTTATTTTACAAACATATAACATCAATAACATGCTATAATTTAACATGTTATAACATTGTTTAAGGGGAAATTATGACGTCAGTTGTTGAAGAAAAAGCGCGCTTTAGGCAAATTGGAAACAGTTTGGGAATTATTGTGCCTGCCAACATTCGAAAAGTCGGGGGCTTTAAAAGTGGCGATGAAATTACTTTGCATTGCCCGCGTCGTGGAGTGATAACGATTAGCTCGATTGAAAATTGCAACAAAAATAAATCGGAACAATGGGCTGAACTTCAGCAATTTATATCAGTTAATAAATCTAGCGGTTCAACATGGCCAAGCAACAAAACATTCAAGGAAGTTTTAGCCAAAGCGCGTGACGAGAGGTTTTCTTTATGAGATTTTTACTGGACACAAACGTTGTTGTTTATGCTCTTCATCAAGAAACCAAGCAACACGCAAAGGTCAATGAATTTATGACTTGTGCTCTTAGGTGTTCTGCAACTTGCTATTTTTTGTCTTCTTCGCTAAAGGATGTCTACTATATTCTTTGCAGACACTATCTCTCAGAAAATGACGCACGAACAAGCATTAAAATGCTCCGAGAAACTCTCGATATGGTTGATTTGAGCTCAACATTTATCGACGAAGCACTGCAAAGTGATGAACCAGATTTTGAAGACGGAATTGTGAGAGCTGCAGCTGAAAGTTTGCATGTGGATGCAGTTGTCTCATATGATGAGAGCGCTTTTAAACATTCATTTATTCCCAAGATGACTGCCGAAAAGGCGCTTTTGATGATGGGGGGGGTTAGTTCGCAGGAAAAAACTAACTTGTAATAAATAGTTTAATTATCAAAATATTGATATATAATTCATTTACTTTATAAAACTATGATAATTATTAGATATGAAAACACAGACTGTGGTAAATAAGAATTTAAGAGAGCTGGGCAAAAATTGCGCAGTGCAAAGACGCTTGCTTGAGTTAACGCTGGCTGACGTTGCGAAGCGTGCGGATGTGAGCATAAACACTGTGCGCAGCGTTGAGGCTGGAAAACCTGTGCGCAGCGATTGTCTGTTTGCAATTCTTAACATCTTGCAACTGTTAAGGCCAATGGTTGATGCCTCTAACCCATACACAACCGCCCTAGGGCTGGCGAGAGCTCACGCGAACTTGCCGATGCGAGTGAGACATTAAATGAGCAGCCAAGCCAACCCTAAACACACATCAGAAATTTTATTAAATAGCGCTAAAAGTTAAAATGAGGGAAGTTCATCATAAGAGGTTGCTCCAACTAAATTACGGAGCACATCGTGTTCGGTGTCGATGTATGGATCTATAAATTTAGCTGGCATTTACTGCTTCTCGCAAGTCTTTGTTTGACCATCTTTTTTTGGTTCGATTCATCAAATCTTCGATGGAAATTTCATGCTTGATGTAATCTTCAGCGTCTTTTTTGAATTCAGCTGAAACGTATGCGCCCTCCATCTCGCCAGAGTGAATTGCTTCTTTTATTAGTCGTTCTCTGTTCATATTTATCTCCTTTGAACAGTTTTAATTATACATCTAAGAGTGCATCTATACCTCGCACTTGCCAGTGACGACTTCAAAGATGAGAGATTTTTTATAGGCTTTAAGCTCGCTTATTATGGATTGTTTTGCACTTATTGCGCGGTCTATCTGTGTGCATTTCGCGTCCAGATAATCTGCGATGCGGTGTTGCTCGGGCAGAGGGGGCACAGGGATTGGTATCTGCATTAAATTTGTAGTGTTAATTGCGGGGTAACTTATTCCCCTTGACTCTGCACTTACCTTTTGAGCAAAACCATCATTTTGCAAAGCATACGAAAAAAAACTTGAATCCACATTTTGCACGGGTCGCAATACCGCAAACCCAGTTGAAACGATACAATCTTTATGCTTGTCATCAATTTTTACAATCGCCTTCAGATATGTGCGAACAGTTGAAATCAACACATCACCAGATTTAACAATTCGTCTTGCACGCGATGGGGCATTTCTGAAGCAGTGCCTTTCAACAGTATTTATTTTGCCCTCTGTCACACTTGAAATATCAACGTAATCAAAAAAATAGTCTGGCGGTGTTGACTCTTTGAGGCTTTCATCGTTGCAGCTGCACAAATATTTGATAGGCACAATTTTCCACTCGCTGGGCACTTCCCCTATCCATTCGATGCCGCTTGATTTCATGGGGGCGTTTTCATCTAAGCCTTTTGTGACAGCCTCAAAGATAACAGAGCTTTTATAAGCCTTGAAATCTTTGATGGCACACTCGGCAGAGGTAATGGCGCTATCTATTTCGGTGCACTTCGCGTCCAGATAATCTGCGATGCGGTGTTGCTCGGGCAGCGGGGGACGAGGAATTTTAATATTTGCCAGCGCGTTTCCAGATAACTCAGCGAATGTTGTGCCCCTACCCCGCAACAACAATTCCTCATTTGCTGCTAACATGACATAAAAGGCATAGTGAGAAGTCATCTCATTTGATTTTGAGACAAGAGACTTGCAACCCTGATTTGTACACAAGGTTGATTTTGCATATGCAATCTTTCCAATGGGAGCACGAGTTGACATGACAATCGAACCACTTGGAACTAACGTGGTGTTACACGATGCAAAGCCGAGTTCGGAGATGTTACGCTTGCCTTTCTCTATTGTTGCACCATTACTAAAATCAGCAGGCGTAATCCATGCAATCCCTTTGTCTGAATCATCCCAAAAAGCCAAATTTGTTGAAGATGGCGTTGCGCCTAGAACGATCGAAAACTCTCTCTTGACGAGCGTAATCTCCCACTCTTTGGGCACTTCCCCTATCCATTCTGTGCCGCTGTCTTTCATCGCGCGCATCTATTTCACATCTCCAAAAAGCGTTTCCAGGCTGGCTTCGAGCGCATGTTCATGGTCTAAGATGCGCTTCGCAATTTCGCGGGCAGGCTCGAGCTTTTCATATTTATAGAACACGCGCGTGAAAGGAATGGTGTAACCCACCTTCGTTTTTTTCTTATCCACCCACGCGTGCGGGTTGTAAGGCAAAACTTCACGAGAGATATATGCATCTATGTCTTGGCTAAGCGGCACATCTTCGGTGTCGCGCTTTTCCTTGTCTGGCTGCGCTTTGCCACGCTTGTCAAGCACCACTTCGCCCGCTGCGTCAACAAGCGGGCTTTCCACGCGCACGCGATTGAACCCAAAACTCACCGTTTCCATCACGCGGGCTTCCACACTCACCTTATCCCCATCACTGCCCACATCATCATATGTGGCACATTTATATTCGCCATAGGCTTGCACAATCAAATCGCGACAGGTGCGCGTGATGTCGTTTTTCTTGTCGCCAATCGCACGCCTGCGCTTTTCAAAACACGCGTGCGCGTCGATGAGCAACACGTGGTCTTTGTGCGCAGGCGGCTTGTCTTTGGAAAACAGCCACACATAGGTGGCTATGCCCGTGTTGTAAAACGAATCGCAGGGCAGTTGCACGATGGCGTCGAGCCAATCGTTTTCCAAGATGTATTTGCGAATGCAATCTTCCCCGCTGCCAGGCGCGCCTTTATAAAGCGGGCTTGCGTCTTGGATTATCGCCATCACGCCTCTGTCTTTTAGTTTTGATAGGCCATTTAGCACAAAGAGCATCTGGCCATCGCCCTTTGCGGGCAACTTTTCCACGGCAAAACGCCCGCCACCTGCGCTTTTGTGTTCGCGTTCCACGTCTTTTGCCTGAGGGTTCCACGGGTCGCCGAAAGGCGGATTAGAGATGCAATAGTCAAACTTGAAGCCTGGAAATTTGTCTGCCGCCAGCGTGTCGCCGAATTGCATATTATTATCGTCTTCGCCGCGGATGAGCGCGCTTGCCTTTGCTATGCCATAGGTAAACGGGTTGAACTCTTGGCCATAACACGCCACGCGCGCATCTTCGTCTAGCTGGCGCAGGCGTTCCTCGGTGCAGCCGAGCATCTGAGATGTGCCCATGGTTTGGTCATACACAGTTTTTGTGATGTGGTCGCCGTCGAAGACGTGCGGGTCGGCGGCGATTAAAAGGTCTGTCATGAGATATACGATGTCGCGGCTTGTGAAGTGTGCTCCCGCGTCTTCGTCGTAACTTTCAGAGAAACGCTGAATCAAATTTTCAAAGATGTATCCCATGTCTACCGCTTTTATTTTTTCGGGCGACATGTCTGCCTGCGGCTTGCAAAAATCATTTATCACCTGATAGAGAAGCGGCGAGTCTGGGTCGCAAAGGCGCTCTATCTGATCTGAAAATTTCATGCGCGCCAAAATGTCTTGCACGTTGTCTGAAAAACCATTTAAGTAATCTTTGAAGTTTTCTTCGATGTTTGCGGGGTCTGCCTTTAGGGTGTCAAATGTGAAAGCCGAGGTGTTATAAAACGGATATCCTGCCGCTTCACGCAAAAAGCCGTCTTTCACGGCGAACCTCTTCTTCGCTTCGGCTTCTTTGAGCACCGCATCATGTGTGGGCAAAAGGCAATCATGAAAGCGCTTGATGACGGTCATCGGCAAAATAACCAAGCCGTATTCGTGGGGTTTGAACGGGCCGCGAAGTGTGTCTGCCACGCTCCAGATGAGGGAGGCTTTTTCAGAGATGTTTGTGCCCACTTGTTTAATTAAGTGGTCGCTGGTGGGCGGGGTGGGTGTTTTTTCCATGTTTCGCCTTTCGGTGCGCTTGGTTGGTTGTTTGTATTCCTTAGTTCTTTTTTTCGTGCCGGTTTTCCTCGCTCTATATTATCAGTAATTTGCGGCTGCCATCATGCAATATTGCTGGGCAACCAAAGTAAAGTTCGAAAATTGGCACTTAAGGCCAAAGCGAGTCAAATCTGCACACCACAAATTTTCACGCCACCGCCCAAGACCAAAGCAGGGCGAACCTGCACACCACAAATTTTCACACCATAAATCTGCAAACCATAGTCCAAGTTAAAAATGGCAAAGAGGCCACCCGAACAGCAATAAAACAGCAAAGCACACAACAAAACGTGCAAAAGAAAAACACATAGAAGGTTTTACCACATGCCCTATTGATAGATTATGGTTAGGGCTATTGATAGATTGTGGTAATAGTTATTGATAGATTATGGTGGTTTCTATTGATAGATTATGGTAAATATTTATTGAAAATTTAGCGAAGATATCAAACATGGGTAACGCTGAGAGTATTGCAAAAATAAGTTAATAATAATCGAGCATCACGCAGGCAAAGGAGCAAGATGAATAAATATATAGCAGGCGTTTTGTGCGCACTGGCAGGCGGCATAATGTGGGGGTTTTCGGGGTGTTGCGCGCAGGTGCTCACACAAGAATATGGAGTGTCTTCGCTTTTGTTGGTGCTGTTGCGCATGCCCATATCTGCCCTTGTGTTTTTAGTTGTGCTCCTCGCATTTCACAGAGAAAAACTTTGCGCCATCTTACGCGACGCAAAATCACGCCGCAAGTGCGCCATATTTGGATGCATTGGCCTTTTCCCTTGTCAGCTTACCTATGTGGTGGCAATACAGCTGACAAACGCGGGCACGGGCACCATGCTCGAACAATTCAGCATCGTGATAATCATGATTGTTGCTTGCATCTTTGCCAGAAAGCTTCCCTGTGCGCGTGAAGTGTTGGGGCTTGTTTGCGCGTTTGGTGCCGTGGTGCTCATCGCCACAAAAGGCGATGTGAGCACGTTGCAATTTGGGGGAGCCATAGGATCGGCCGGGCTTTTGTGGGGGCTTGGGGCGGCTGTTGCCACCACCATCTATGTGATGTATCCAGCAAAGCTCTTTGATAGGTGGGGCAGTTTTGCCACCACAGGCGTGGGAACAATAGCGGGCGGATGTTTGTGCGCCATATTGTGGGGTGGCATTGAGGCGTGGAGCGCTGCCACAAATAACGCACAGATAACAGACGCGCTCAGAATGCCCGCGCTAGATGCGTTTGGATGGCTCATGTTGCTTATAACTATATTTGTGGGCACGTTTTTGGCGTTCATTCTCTATCTGCGAGGCGTGCACATAGTGGGGCGCATTCGCGGAAGCCAGCTTGGGGCAAGCGAGCCTGCGGCGGCAGCTGTGATATCTGCCATATGGTTAGGCGTGCCTTTCACATGGGCTGATTGGCTAGGGCTTGTGCTCATGATAGCCACAGTGTTTTTGATTTCCACATCGTCTAAAGATTCTGCACCCCCTGAAGATTCGACATCGTCTAAGGATTCTGCATCCCCTGAAGACTCTACATCCTCCAAAAACGCCAAAGCCACTTAAACTTTCCGCTCATACGTTTCGCGTTGCCGAAAAATGCGTTATAGAAATTCTCGAACTTTTTATAGTCTTCTTCGCTCACGTTGCCTTCTGCGTAAACTGCACGCTGATAGATGAGCGTTAGTTGCAAGTAATCTGTGCCCGCCGCCCCTTTTGCAAAGGGCAACATCTTGGCTCTGTTTGCCAAGGCATATTCCATGGGGGTGAGCGTTGCGGGGCGCTCAAAACCCAAACGACGCAGCCTCTCTTCCAAAAAAGCCCAGATATACCACACGCGATATGCGGGTGCTTCACTGGCAATTTTTTCCAAGCGCTTAACTCGCCTGCGCTTAAAGAGCCACACTGCAAGCACAAACAAAGCAATAAGTGGCAACAAAAGCAGTGCTGCACTCAAGATGAGTTGGTTATAGTTTATGGTGTCGAACATCTCTTGCCAATCGTTCACATCGAAGTTGGAAAACTGTTGCAACATGGTGGATATGGGGTTTGCACCTTGTGAATTGTCGTCTTCGGGCTGTTTGTTGTCTGTGCCGCCCTTGGCGTCTTGGTTGGTCTGGTCTATCTCATCGTTCGTCTTGTTGGTGAAGATGTCTGGGTTTTCCACTTCTTGTTCTGTATAGATGCCCGAATATTCATATACGGGGCGCTCATAATATTCCTGAAAAGGCTTTATGTCTGGCGTGGTTATGCCTGCTGGCGAAATTATGCAGAAAAACACAAGCGCACCCAGGGCCAAACAAACACCAGAAATCAAAAACGCATATGCGCCCGCACCCGCGAAATGAGTTTTTTTCAAGCGGTGCGCCTGATATATAGAGCTTTTATAGCTTTGGTATACAAACATGGCAGCCATGCAAACATAGGCAATCAAACTTATGGCAAGTGCTGGTTCTGTGTCTGCCCAATCGCGAAACATAAATTGCGTTGTCTGGCACGCAAGCACACCACACACAAACAAAACAAACACGCCTGTGCGACGCCTGCTGAGCAAGTATGTCAACACAGGCACCACAACCACCACAAGCCCAAAGACAAAATAGTTGTTTTCCACATCGTTCACTGAATTTTCCACGAACAGAGGCACTTGCTCGGGGGCTTGCATCTGAAACACGCAAAGAAAAACTATGGCATATGCCACACACAAAATGGCGGATATTAACACCGCACGCTTAGAATAGCCCCCAACGAACAGAAAAACGCACATGGGAGCCACCATGGCCAACACCGCGAACACGTTTGATCGCACCTGTGGCGCACTTTCAAAGCCAAACGATGTTGCCAAAATCAAACACACACTCACCACCAACACAAGCAAAAAATCTATTGCGCTGGCACGCAAAAACAGATTGAGTTTGCTAGGCGTGCTGGGGACAGCCTTTGCTTTCATATTTTCTGTGTTCATATTTCCGTCGTTATTCATCTGTTAACTTTCTTTTACCAAATCTTCTGCGCGGCTTATGACAAGATAGGGAATGTCTGCCGCATCAAGACGCGATAAATTTTTGCAATATTTATCTCGCGCGCGCCCATCAAGCGAGCTTGGCACAACCGCCACCATCAAAGGGCTGCGCCTGCGAATCTTTGCCTCCACCACCGTGTCTATGAGCTGAGCATCCAAATTGGCACTGCAAACAATTATGTTGTTGGCGCCTGTGGTGAGTGAAATTTGTTCACGCAAAAGAGATATGGCACCTTGCATTCTTTGCGCGTCATTTGTCATCTTTGGCATCGAGTCTATAATCTTTGGCAACTCATCTTTGCCCCATCGCACAACGTTGTAAGGCATATCATTTTTGTCTCTGAAAATAACTTCTGTGTCCATGCCACGAGTCCTTGTGAACTGCGCTATGCTGAACGAACTTTCCACCACAGCGTCGAATGCGCTCATCAAATCTTGCGCGTGGTCTGCCATGCTATAGAAATCCATAATCACGCACACGCTCGGGTTGGTGGGCATCTCATATAGACGCGTCATAAACGAACCCACACGCGCACTCAAATTCCAATGTATTGTTTTTAGAGGGTCGCCCTGTTCATATTCACGCACGTGGGAATAATCCATGCTGTCGGTGATAACACTTTTCTTGGCTTTAGTGGATTCCTGCATAGAATCCCACGAAAGTCGCAAATCTTCCAGGCAAACTAACTTTGGAGTCACGTTTATCACGCGCTTATAGTTGTTGGGCAACGTGCGCTGAAAAAGCCCCAGAAAGTCATGGATAACAAGCCTGTTTAGACCAGCGCTATATGTGCCTATGTGGTCGAACGTGGTGTCGAAACCAACATTTGTTTTTTCACGCGGACCTAGCCCTAGGGTGGTCATGTTTTCGGTGGCCACGTTGTCAAAGAGATCTGAGATATAAAAGTAAGCTTCCACGCGAAAGAAAAATAGCGGGCCTGAATTTTTGAAGTTTACGTCGAAGCGAATGTCGTCTCCGCGCTCGCAATCAAGGCTTGCCGGAGATTCTGTATATGAAATGCTGCGCGATAGGGCGTAAACATATGCATATGCAAACACTATGCCAAATATCACCATCACAAAAGGCACCCAGCCTATGGCGGTGGCGTGATATTCAGAGTCGCCCACCATGATGGCCATGAAAGCAAACACGCAAAGCGCAATCACACATGCGCAAACCTTCAGCACAACGCTTCGTCTGAACGCGCGGCTTTTTGCACCGAGCGATTTTTTGCGTTTGCGCTCGCTTTTGCGATCATAGTGTTTCGCACGCGCCTCAAATTTTTTGCGTTTTGCACGCTTTCGTATTGTTTCGTTGTTAGACATCTATGCGCTCGCCCTCTATTGCTTCACTTCGTGTGCTTGCCCTCTATTTGCCCTTTATTGATGCACTTCGTGTGCTTGTGCTCTGTTTGCCCTTTATTGATGCACTTCGTGTGCTTGCGCTGCCTCATCCACGATGCCTCGCATTTCATTTTCCCCAACGCTTGGCACAGCCACACTATCTAAAATGGTTTCCACAACGCTTTGAGGAGTGCGACCATTTATCTTTGCTTCATGAGTTAATATCATGCGATGAGACAGCACAAAAGGTGCCAAATATTTAATGTCGTCGGGCATGACATATGTGCGACCGCGCATAAGCGCGTTTGCCTGGGCCAAGCTTATTAAAGACAGAGACGCGCGAGGGCTGGCGCCACAAGAGCATTCCTTCATCGTGCGTGTGCCTGCCACCACACACACCGCATAGCGAGCCACACTTCGCGATATATGCACATCGTGTGCCCACCTTTGCAATTCCAACATGTCATTTTTTGAACAAACAGCGCGAATGTGTTTTTTCGCTTCCTGGCTTTTCAGGAAAACATCAACTTCTTCTTCTATTTCAGGATATCCCATGGAAAGCTTGATTAAGAAGCGGTCGAGCTGCGCTTCGGGCAAAGGATAAGTGCCATATTGCTCGATGGGGTTTTGTGTGGCCATGACCATGAAAGGCTCGTCAAGTGGATATGTGGTTCCATCAACACTTACTTGTCGCTCTTCCATGGCTTCAAGCAACGCACTCTGTGTTTTTGCGCTGGCGCGGTTGATTTCGTCTACCAACACAAGGTTGCTCATAACACCACCCGCGCGAAATTCAAAGTCGTGCGATTTTTGGTTATAGATGCTAAAGCCCGTAACATCTGATGGCATGACATCAGGAGTAAATTGCATGCGTGAAAATTCGCAATCTATGGAATGTGCCAGAGCCTTTGCCAAACTTGTTTTGCCTGTGCCTGGCAAATCTTCCAAGAGCACATGACCTCGCGCCACCAGCGCCAACAACACCAACTCCACCGACTCGCGCTTGCCCACAATCACGGTTTCGATGTTATTGATTATGTTTTCCAGTGCGCTTTGTGCCTGAGTTGCCTTTTTTTCACTTAGCATTTGATCTCCTTGTTTTTT
>CAVEFW010000218.1:0-4854 GCA_963615035.1 Phocaeicola dorei | reverse complement strand
CCTGAAGATTCCCGCAGGCAAATCGCCCACTTTACCAATCATGTAATCTGGGTTTGGGTCAACCTCACAAATTGTTTCATCAACCGACAAGGCTTCGTTTTTGCTTGTATATTTATTGTGATTAACCACATATTCAGCTTCATCGTCAGCCTTCCAAACCGCATACAAATTGACTGTGGCTCCATCACTAACAGCACTAAAATCGATAGCGTCTTGGTCTCTGTAAACTATTTTGTTTGAGCCCTTAACAACCGACCACCCAGCAAAAGTGTAACCTTCGCGAGTAAACGAATTTTTAGACAGATTTTCCACGCCAGATTTTGCGAGGGCAGACGCGCTCATCTGGCCTTGCCCACCGTTGGCATCATAGTTCACAGATAGAGAATCTACGTCTTTCCACCAAATTGCGTAAAGATTAACTTCCCCTTCATTTAGAGTGGTCAAGTTTTTAACTGGTTGACCATCGTAATATTCCGCATTTGTGGCTTTAGGATCACTTGCCCAACCATGGAACGTATAACCATCTTTTTTGTATTTATTCAACATTGTGTTGAATTCTTCATCGTATGTGCAAGCGCCTCTGTAATAAGTGGTGGCCTGACTTGAAGATAGGTAATTCACGTAATACGAGTTCGCTTTCCAAACTGCATAAAGCTTAACTTCTCCGTTGTTTTCAGACGTTAAATTTATGACCGCCTTTTGGTCTGCATAAATCACGACGCTCGACGTTGGGCTTGTCGACCAGCCTTGGAATGTATAGCCTGGCCTTTGATATTCATTTTTAGAAAGCGTTTTTTCGCTGTTATAGCTCATCGTTTGATTTGACATCGTGCCCGTTGCATCGTCTGAGTTTTTATCAAACACCACGCTATATGTGTTGATTTCCCAAACTGCATATAGATCAACCGAAGATGAGTTGGTGAGCGTTGTGGCATCTGCCTCATCTTTCCACGTTGCCTCATTTGCAGATGCGCTTTGCGACCATCCTGCAAAATGATATCCTTCCTTTTCAAACGTGCATTTAGACAAGCTGGAAGCTGTTCCATAAACATGTGAGGAAGGCGTCATCTCGCCAGTGCCGCCATTTGAGTAATAGTTGACCTTGAAACTAAACGCTGAACTGTTTCCCCAAACAGCATACAAGTCAACCTGCGCACCATTCGTTTCTGCAAGATTTTTCACCTCGTCTTTGTCTTTATAAGAAACCACACTTGAAGACGAACTCAAAGACCAGCCCTGAAACGGAAGGCTTGAGTGCTTAAAACCACAAGGGGATAGTGCCTTAAGTTCGTCATATGTGTGTTTTGAAGTTTCGGTTGTGCCCGTGGCATCGTCTGAATTTTTGTGATAGACAACGCTATATTCTATCGGCGTCCATTTAGCGTAAAGGTTGATGTCGCCTGAAACCGTTTCCGTGAAGTTATATTTGCTTGTTGCGGAATAAGACTTGTCTGTATACCAGCCATCAAAAATATATCCAGTCTTTTTGGGGTCGTCGGGCTTTGTGAACGTCTTCCCAAAATCTTGTGTCTGCGATGCTGTCTGTGTGCCTCCGTCTGCGTCAAAAGTGGCGGTGGCACAATCTGCCAAAACTGTGGCATATCCTTTAACGCAATAATTATCATATGAACCCGTGGATTTTTGCGTGGATAGATCGCTCCATGAATTGTTTCTTTTTTGATGTATGAAGCTTTCTCCCTCGTTTATCACAACCGTGCTGCTTTTGTTGGAACCATTTTGCGGAATATAATAAAACCCATCGCTTTTCATTTGCGAAAACCAAATTGCATATTTCTGACCTCTGTTTATATCAACAGGCGTGTCTAACTTAATGCTCACAAAACCCTCATAGGAACTGGTATATGTGCCCTGTGCATCGGGAGAATCCAAAGATTTAGCCACATCAGACGGGCTTTCTGCATCGTCTTTCAACAGATACACTTTATAGTTCAACGTTTCACCTGGAGTGCAATAGAGCGTTCCAACATGGTGCAGACGCTGAGTTTTAGATGCGGTGTATACATTTGAATACCAGTCGTTGCCCGTAGAAGAAGTTCTGTAAATTCCTGATGCTTGCAAATAGTCGTATTGGTCGACAACTTCTGTGTTCGTGTCTATATATGAGCCGTTGTAACTTGAAGTGTCAAACTCAAACGAATATGCACCTGTAACCGATTTGTCATAGTAAGACAGATAGAAATATCCATTGTCGCCCCAGCCAGTGCCCCACGAATTCTTTACAATGAACGCCCCGTCTTTCGCGGGTTGTTTGCCATCCAAGAAATTTTCTTTTGAATATTTATCGTCATAACCAACAATGCAAACGCCATGGTCTGTAGAAATTCCGTCGCTTACATATGTTGCGTTTGTTGATGTGTTCGTATAGTTGTTATAAGGGTCGGAATAATATTGAACAGTAACGCCTCTGCCCTTTGAAACTTCCGTTTTAATGCTCTCTAGCGTTGTTTCATTTGTTGTGCGCGTGCCATTTTGAGAAATGACGAGCGAACCCAAAAAGTTTTCTTTTGCCAGGCGAGTTAACGTTAGCTTTCTTAAGTTGTCATCTAGGGCATCTCCGTTGCTGCTATAAGGAATGTCTGATTCCCAAGAAACGCCAGTGCCTCGCATGAATAAAGAGGAAGCAAGGTCATAATTTCCGCCAAGATTCAGTTTTGCGCTAGTGTTTGTGTTTATGCCCTCGCCTGCTTGAGTTTTTTCTGTGCCTTGCAATTTAGAAACATCGGTTGGCAAGTTTCCGTATGCAAACCATGCCGTTTGATAAGGCGAAAACGAAGCTATAGAAGTGTTAAGGCTGGTTGCTATGCTCATTTCTGATGCAGCGTTTATGGCATGAGCCCAGCACGTGCCCCACGGGCTTTGGTTTTTAATGCCTGTGACTATCAAACTGTTGCGCCAATCGACTTTTTCAGGCAAAGTTGATGCTTTCAGAAAGCCTTCTTCTGTTTCAGATTTGCTATTTTTTACTGCCTCAGAATAAGGCACACTATATTCAGCGTCTGAGCGGTCGACCATTTCATAGAAACCGCTGTTTGATTGCTGGTCTATTACTTCCTCTTCTGTTTTCAGCCTGCCGCCCCAGTCGCCCCTCTCTTCTGCTTGTTCTATTAACTCGATGTTTGAGTCACCGTCGAATGTTGTTTCATTTTGTTGGTTTATTTCATCTGCAAACGATTGCAGCTTCGAGCCGAACACGTCCATTGCAGGAATGAATGAAAACACGACCGCGAAAGCAAGAAACACCTTAAAGATTTTCCACCTTACAGAAGAAAAATTGCCAGACGATAAATTGCCAGATTTGTTGTTTAACAAAGACATCAGAAAACCTCCACCTCATTAAAATTTGATACTGTTCAATAGAGATTTAGTGATTATACATAATGACTTTTAAGAATACATTCAGAAATCGCAATTTGGTTTTTTGCGGTTTTGCGCAATGGTTTTGCGTAATGATTGAATCAAGTTCGGCTTATAGGACAAAAAGTGTGTCTGGCTAATTATCAATTGCATTGTGGTAGCGAGTTTTTGTGTGAAATTTGCGTGTCTTTAACGGGGTTTATTGGGTTTAAGCAGGTTATCAGGTGAACAGCATGAAAAACCCCGCGTGCAAAAATGCAACACGGGGGTGTTAGTTAGTTGTGTTTTAACTGCAACGAAAGTCGCACAAACAGCGCAGCGAGTGCGTGCAGCGCGAACAATTCGCAAAAACTAGCGCTTTGAGAACTGTGGACGCTTGCGAGCTTTCTTTAAGCCATATTTCTTGCGTTCAACCATGCGGCTGTCGCGTGTTAGATATCCAGCACTCTTAAGCTCTGGGCGATAGTCGCCAGCTTCCAGCAATGCGCGAGCAATGCCATGACGAAGCGCACCAGATTGTCCAGAAATGCCGCCGCCATTCAGGCGAGCAACAACGTCAAAATGCTTTGTGGTGCCTGTCACCTTGAAAGGCATGGTTGCATAATCAACCAACGCTTGACGACCAAAATATTCGGCAGCATCGCGACCGTTCACCGTCACTTTGCCAGTTCCAGGAACTAAACGCACGCGCGCAATGGCATTTTTGCGCCTGCCTGTTCCATAATAGAGTGCTTCATTATTTTTATTAGCTTTAGCCATGGTTTACTCCTCCACCTTAATCTCGCGAGGGCTTTGTGCTGCGTGCGGATGGTTTGGTCCTGCATACACTTTCAATTTCATGCCCTGTTTGCGTCCGAGTGTGTTCTTTGGCAACATGCCTTTCACCGCATGTTCAATCACGCGCTCTGGGTGTTTTGCGATTGCTTCTTCAAACGTTTCGCACTTCAAGCCACCTGGATATCCGCTGTGACGATAATATTCTTTGTCAGTTGCTTTTGCGCCTGTAACGCGCACTTTTTCAGCGTTTACCACCACCACAAAATCGCCTGTGTCAACGTGAGGGGTATATGTGGGCTTGTGTTTGCCTTTCAAAATGTGAGCCACTTTGGTGGCAAGACGACCGAGCACCACATCGCTGGCGTCTATAAGCAACCACTCGCGCTCTACCTCACCTGGCTTTGCATAATAAGTTTTCACTTTATATCCTCCATTTTTGTTTGCTTATCAAAAAGGTGCAAAATGCGCTTACACGTTGGGTTCCTACGCCAACACGCACGCTTTTAGTTCTGGACAACCTCAATTGTGTGCCGCATCACATTTTGCTTGCACGGGGCCTATTTACAAGCAAGCCTGCGAATTATACGCGCGAGAACACACATAAGTCAACAATTAATTTTTTTGACTTTTACTGTTCAATTGATTTCTTGATTCTTCATTGACTGTGTATGTTCGATTAGTTTCTTGATTCTTCTGATTGCC
>CAVEFW010000217.1:0-7212 GCA_963615035.1 Phocaeicola dorei | reverse complement strand
GCACAATTCGTCTGCAGACAGCTGACCTGCCGCAATGTCGTAATATTCAGGGCATGTTTCAAGCAATTGCGCATGTGTGCCCTGACCTGCAACGCGCCCATCTGCCAAACAAACTATCTTGTCGGCATTCATGATGCTTGCCACGCGCTGCGCCACGATTATCACGGTGGCACCCCTCAAGTGCTTATTCATTTCCGTGCGCAGTGCAGCGTCTGTTTTGTAATCAAGCGCCGAAAAGCTATCGTCGAATAAATATGCTTCTGAGTCAGTTGCAAGTGCGCGTGCGATGGATAAACGTTGCCGTTGACCGCCAGACACATTTGTGCCGCCCTGCGATATAGGCGATTTTTCTTTTTTCTCTAGAGAATCCACAAATTCAACAGCTTGTGCAATTTCAAGGGATTGATGAAGCACGACTTCCTTTTGCTCTTCGTCGCACTTTGCACCATACATCACATTAGATTCAACGGTGCCGCTAAACAAAAACGCTTTCTGTGACACATAGCCAAATTTTTCTCGCAAATCTTGCAGCTGCATATCGCGCACATCTTGCCCGCACACGCGCACAACGCCTTTGCTTACATCGTAAAAACGCTCGATGAGTTGAATGATTGTGGATTTTCCGCAACCCGTAGAACCCACAATGGCCGTTGTTTTTCCTGCCTCGACACTAAAAGAAACGTTGCAAAGCAGATCTTTTTTTGCGCCTGCATAATGAAAGCTAACGTTGTCAAATTCCACAAATGGACAAGCTGTTGAATTAACAGGATTTTGTGCGCCTGCATTTGTGCTTGTGCTTGTGTTTGTGTGTTTGCTTGAGTTTGTGTTTGCGTTTGAGTCTTGGTTCGATTTTGCGCGTGTGCTTTCTTTTTGGGCGTTTGTTTCACTTGCACACACCCCGTCTTTTATGCTTGCCTCACATGTGATTACATCCCACACTCTGTTCGCCGCCACGTTTGCGCGTGGCAAAACCACCGCCACCATGCCTAGCATCAAAAAGCTTGAAACAATAATCATCGAATAGGTGATGTATGCAATCATCTCTCCCGTTTGCAGAGTGCCATCGTTTATGGCGTGGCCGCCCACCCAAACAATCAATATGCTCATGAGGTTCATCATCAACATCATCACCGGCATCATAAAAGTCATCACGCGATTGGTGAAAAGTTGTGTGTTCCTCAAATTTTTACTAGCGCAATCAAAGCGATTTTCCTCATAGCTTTCGCGGCCGAACGCACGCACTACGGGCAGTCCAGTTAAAATTTCGCGTGCAATTAAATTCACGCGATCGATGAGTTTTTGCATCATCTTGAATTTCGGCATGGTTATGCCCATGAGTGCCACCACACAAAAGACCACAACTAAAACGCCTAAAACGATTATCCAGACCATAGACAAATTTGATTGAGACACTGCGAATATGCCTCCCGCGGCCATGATGGGCGAATAGAGCACCATGCGCTGTGTTAACACGCACGCCATCTGTATGTTTTGGATGTCGTTGGTGCCGCGTGTAATTAACGTGGCAGACGAAAATTTGTCGATTTCAACCTTACTGAATTCGGTGATTTTTTGAAATAATTTTTCGCGCAGGTCGTGGCCAATTTTTGCACCTGTGCGCGAAGATATTAAGTCTGCAAGCAAATTTGTGAGAAGGATCCCTAACGTGGTGAACATCATGAGCGCGCCCATCTGCAAAATGTAGTCGAGTTGCAGATTGCCCGATGCATCCACACATTGAGCGATGCCCACATCCACAATGTTGCTTGTGTAAGTTGGCAAGGCGAGTTCAAGCAGTGCCTGAGCCGCCAAAAGCACAAACACAGATATCAAAGCCAGTTTATGTTCTAGTAAAAATTTAAATAACCGCATGGGCGTATAGTATCAGAATTGCATTAAACCCGCACGTCTTTGTGTGTCGTTTAACTTTGCGCAATGTTTTTGCGCTTCGTTTTTGCCATCCATTTTTGTGCGGCGCGTTTGCGCGCCATTCTTGCGCAGTGCTTTGCACTTCACGTTTGCGCGTTGTTTTTTGTGGAATCTTTGCACATTACCCAAAAAGAAGCTCGCGTTCGCAAGCAGGCAAAGCAGCACGCGCTTGGTCGCGCAAGTTGTTTACTCCTATGAAAAACTGGCGCATCATAACAACTGTTAGATACATTCCGCGTGGTGTGAGCGTGAGTTCATCGCGAGTGTCTGTGGCAAAAGCACCATTTGCCTTCATGAATGCCATTTCGGCGGGCAAGCCCACCTCTACGCTGCACCCGAAATCGCGCTTGAACTGTTGTTTGTCAAGCCTGAGCCCGAAAAGTTGCATCATGAAACGATATCTCATGCGATTTCGCTTGCTGAAAGTTGTTTTGCTGGCGATGCTCATGCGTCCAGATTCGATATTTTCGTTGTATTCATTTATGCTGAACGTGTTTACATATAAATTGTTGCCCAGATATGTGATGCCTCCGCTGCCGATAGCGGGGTATTCTTCATATTCCACCACATATTCATCAATCATCCCCGTTGAATTTGAGTGGTTGAGCGACGTTTGTTTCTGGGCAGGCTCTTGCGGCTCGCACGCACCCATGTTTTTGCACGATGCGTTTGTGCCCACGCTTCCACATTTTGCACTTGCGTCAGCACTTCCGCGCTCCACATTTGCACCCACGTTTTCGCGCTTGATGCGATTAAAAGTCCAAGCAGAGCCGTGTTCAAACAATGGCGCGTTGGTGCAATTTTCACCGCAAAACACATCATCACCATCATTTGATTGATTTGATTGCGAATTTCCGCACAAAATGCCATCTATTATTCTGTAAAAACGATATTCGCGATTGTAATCCACTCTGCCCACCGTGCGAGCCAAACTGCGCTCGACAGACGGGCTGGCCATGAGCGGGTAAAACGTGGTCTGCGTGCAACCGCTTATGGCCACGCGCTCAACATCGCTAATCAAAATATCTTCAGTTTGCGCAGGAAAATTGAAGATCATGTCTACGTTCATGCTTTTGAAATATGGCGTGGCTTGAACTATGCGCTCAAAAATTTCATCGCCCGAGCCATATTTGTCATATCTATCCATCTGGCGCAAAAGACCATCATCGAAACTTTGCACACCCACGCTCAAACGCTGCACACGACCCTTCAGCTTCTCAAGATAGGGAAGTGTTAGGTGGTTGGGGTTTGTTTCGCTAGACACCTCGCGCACATTGAAATTGTCGCGTGCAAGATCGATGGTTTCGCAAAGTTCGTCTATGAGGATTGTGGGAGTGCCGCCGCCTATATATATGCTTGCAAAATCGTATCCAATTTTTTTCAACATGAGCATTTCACGGCGCAAGTTTGAAAAATAACGCTTGGCTTTTTCTTCGTCAAAAGGAAAGCGATTAAAGCTGCAATATGGGCAAAGACGCTGACAAAAAGGCACATGTGCATACAACATATATGTTTTGTTTGGCTCGGGTGCGGGCAAGGTGTGCTCATGTGTGGGGGTGAGGCTCAATATTTGTCCTGTCATGGCGCGAATTACGCCAGACAACATGCGTTCAGATAACATGCGTGTTTCCCTTTCGCCCTATTCCCAAGAGCTTCGACCACGCAAGGCACGAAGCCCGATGTCACGGCGCATCTGTTTGCCCTCAAAGTCAATGAGGTCTGCTGCTTTATATGCTCGCTCGCGCGCTTCTTCAAATGTGGGCGCCATAGCACAAACATTCAGCACGCGCCCACCGTTGGTTAAAAGTTTGCCATCTTCAACTTTTGTGCCAGCATGAAAAACTGTTACTCCATCAAGCTTTTCAGCGTTTTCTATGCCCGTGATCTCTTTTCCTTTTTCGTAAGAGCCTGGATATCCAGCACTTGCCAAAACAACTGACACTGCGAAATCGCTAGACCAGCTCAGATGGATATCTTCAGGCTTGCCAACAGCAACAGCCCACATAACTTCCAACAAATCAGTTTTAAGCCTGGGCAAAACCACCTGTGTTTCGGGGTCTCCAAAACGTGCGTTGAACTCTATGATTTTGGGGCCTTTGGGCGTAAGCATAAAGCCGCCATACAAACAACCCGCATAGCCCGTTTCAAAATCTGTGGAAGTTGCCGTGGCCGCGCGCGCCATGACGTCTTGCATCTGCGCCAATTCTTTTTCGCTCACAATTGGCACAGGGGAATAAACACCCATGCCGCCAGTGTTGGGGCCCGTGTCTCCTTCGTGTGCGCGTTTGTGGTCTTGGCTAGGTGCCATGCAAAAACATTTGCCCGCTGAAACAAACGCCAACATGCTGCACTCTGGACCCGTTAGGCATTCTTCCAGCAACACACACTTGCCTGCTTCGCCGAATGCACCAGCAAAACATCTTTTTATGGCGTCTTTTGCCTCGTCTTCAGTTTGTGCCACAACCACGCCTTTTCCAGCAGCAAGACCGTCTGCCTTCACGACCAAAGGCGCGCCCATTTTTTGGGCAGCCGCCAGCGCGTCTGCTTCGTTTGTGGCGCAAACATATTCAGCAGTTGGAATGTTGTGTTTCGCCATGAACTTTTTAGCGAATTGCTTGCTGCCTTCCAAGCGTGCGCCTTGCGCACCTGGGCCAAACACAGCTATGCCCGCGTCTCTTAAAACGTCTGCCACGCCTGACACCAATGGAGCTTCTGGGCCTATGACCACCAACTGAGCATCCACTTTGCGTGCAAGCGATGCCACTTCTTCGCCGTTGTTGATGTCTATGTTTTCTATGTTTTCGCCCAAGGCAGCACTGCCGCCATTGCCAGGGGCTATAAATAGCTTTTCGCACTTGGGGCTTTTGTGGATAGCCCAAGCCAGTGCATGTTCGCGTCCGCCTGCACCTAAGAGTAAAACGTTCATGATTGCATCCTTTGGTCGATGTTTGTTATTGGCTAACTGTTTTTATTGTGCATTGCGCATTTTTCGATTTTACGTTTTTAGCGTTTTTGCGTTGCGCTTATTGTCAAGCGCACCCTTATCTATTCCCAGTCGCGAATTATGGTGGCATCGCGCTCGGGTGCCACAGAAATCATGCTTATAGGCGCACCCACAAACTCTTCAATGAAGTTTATGTAATTTTGCGCGGCATTCGGCAAATCTTCAAACTTTCTGCAACTTGAAATGTCTATGCCCTTCCATCCAGGCAGATCTTCGTATATGGGAGTGCCGTGAAACAGCACACTTTGTTGCTGCGGCACATATGAATAGCGCACGCCATCATATTCATACGCCACGCAAACTTTGATGGTTTCAAATTCAGAGAGCACGTCTAATTTTGTGAGCGCGATGTTTGTGATGCCGTTCACATCCACGGCGTATTTACCAATCAGAGCATCCAGCCACCCACATCTGCGTTTGCGACCCGTGGTTACACCGAATTCATGGCCTGCCTGGCAAAGTGTTTCACCTATTTTTGCCTCGCTGGGCTCCCCGCCGTTTTCTTCAAAGCGTTGCTCGGTTGGGAAAGGTCCGCCGCCCACTCGTGTGGTGTATGCCTTCATTATTCCTAGCACCCTGTTTATAGAAAGCGGCCCTGTGCCTGTGCCCACGGGCGCACCACCAGCGCAACAACTCGAAGACGTAACGAAAGGATATGTGCCGTGATCTATGTCTAACATGGTGGCTTGCGCACCCTCGAAAAGAATTTTTTTGCCTGAGCGCTTGGCTTCGCTTAAAAGTTGCGTAGTTTCGCACATAAAAGGCTTGATCTTTTCTGTATAAGGCAGATACATGTCGCATATTTCGTCGGTAGTATATGTTGGCAAGCCATAAACTGCTTCTAAGATCTTATTTTTCTGAGCAAGTGATGCATCCACCTTTAGTCGAAAGATTTTTTCATCCATCAAATCTTGCACACGAATGCCTCGTCTGGCAACTTTGTCTTGATATGCAGGGCCAATGCCTCGCTTCGTTGTGCCGATAGAATTTTTGCCGAGCACTTTTTCTTCAGCTCCATCCAAATCTTTGTGGTAGGGCATAATCAGGTGCGCGTTGCAAGAAATCTTTAGGTTTTCACACGTAACACCGCTTTGTTCCAGAGCGTCTATTTCTTCTATCAAAGCCTTAGGGTCTATGACCACTCCGTTTCCAATAACAGGTGTTGTGTTTTTATACATAACGCCCGAAGGAATAAGATGCAAAGCAAGTTTTTTGTCTTTGTGAACCACAGTGTGACCTGCGTTGTTGCCGCCTTGATACCTTACAACAAAGTCAAAATCACCCGCGATGAGGTCTGTAATTTTGCCTTTTCCCTCGTCTCCCCATTGAGTGCCCACCAAAACAGTGTTTGGCATGTTTTCCTCCTAAAGTTATTTTTTTGCGCATCGTGGTTGGTGCTGGTCGTGTGCGCATTCTGTCAAAGCAAACGTTATTTATATATTGCACATTGCATATTGCACAAATAGTGCTAGATGCTGCATTCTGTCAGAGCGAAATTATAGTACATGCACGGCATTCGCGGCTTGCAAGATTGGCCACATCATCTTTGCAAGTAAACACAATAACTTGCTGAGCGCGACTAAGCCCGTCCAACATGGTTGTTGCCTGTTTTTGCGACGTTGCATTCAATCCATCTAAAAAGTTGTCGAACAGCACGGGCACATTTTTCCCTATGAAATCTGGCGTGCGCAATAGCGCAACGCGTTGTTGCAAGTAATCGGCAAACGCAACCTCGCGCGCTTCATATTTTTCTAGCGAATTGACTGCCTGTTTTGTTTGTTGCGTTTCGCATTGTGTGGCTTGGCTGCTTGTTTCGTTTTGCTTGTCTTGGTTGTCCTGCCCATTTTGATTGTATTGTGCGCCTTGTTCGCCTTGATTGTTTTGGTCGCCCTGACCGCTTTGCCCACTTTGGTCGCCTTGCTCGCCCTGACCGCTTTGCCCACTTTGGTCGCCCTGTTCATGTTGCTCGCCCTGCGCATCAATTAAGCCATTGCGCAACGCGATGCATAAATTAAGCACGGCGCGATGCTCGCATAAAAGCGCAATTTCGCCCTTTAAGTCAAAGGGAACTAAGTCAGAGGTAATGCCCGCCACAGACTTATCGACTTTTGCATTGTTGTGTTTGTTTGCAATAGATTCACTTGCGCGTGTTGCAGTTTCGCTTGCGTTTGCGCTATCAGTGCTGTTGTTGGTGTTGTTGTTGGTGCTGTTGCCCGCACGCCAAATCTGTGAATTTTCAATTTCAGAAATCAATCGCTTGCGGCTATCTATATTTCTGT
>CAVEFW010000216.1:0-5463 GCA_963615035.1 Phocaeicola dorei | reverse complement strand
AACGCAAGGCCCGCCACACGACAGAACGTTTGTGGCACAGGTGTATGCTGGAGATACTGGGCTTGCAAAGGGCAGCGGGCGCACGAAAAAGGAAGCGGAAAGCCAAGCTGCGAAAAGCGCGCTTGAGCGTTTGGGGGAATTTTTTGCACGCTTAAAACCAAGTGCCAACAGGGCACTTAAAGGTGAGGTTGAAAAAAGCGAAAAACGTGCAAGTAAGAAAAAGGCAAGAAGCGCAGACGATGTGGGAGTTGGACGGAATAGCGAATGTATTTAAAACAGTTGATATTAAAAGGGTTCAAGAGTTTTGCTAATAGAAGTGTGCTTACACTAGAGCCTGGAATTACGGCAGTTGTGGGGCCAAATGGGTCGGGTAAATCAAACATATCTGATGCCGTTTTATGGGTTTTAGGCGAGAGAAATGCAAAAAGTTTGCGCGGTCAAGTTATGCAAGATGTCATATTTGCAGGCTCTAGTGCACGCAAGAGTGTAAATGTTGCAGAAGTAACGTTGGTTTTGGACAACTCAGATGCCACTTTGCCTATAGATTTTAGTGAAGTTTCTATAACTCGTCGCATGTATCGCAGCGGCGAGAGCGATTATTTGATTAACAACACAACAGTTCGCAGGATGGATGTGCTGGATATTTTGCATGATTCAGGTCTTGGAACTGGCACGCATTCAATTATAAGTCAAGGACACTTAGATAGCATTTTAGCTAGCAAGCCTGAAGATAGGCGTGCTTTAATCGAAGAAGCTGCTGGTGTGTTGAAACACAAGCAAAGAAAAGCTAAAAGTGTGCGCAAATTAGAACAGATGGACAATCACTTGGCGCGCGCAAACGATGTTGTGCAAGAGGTAAAACGCCAGCTTGGACCCTTGCAACGGCGAGCAAGAAAAGCCGAACAATTTGCGCAAGCAAGCAAAGATTTGCATAGTGCGCG
This sequence comes from Phocaeicola dorei, assembly GCA_963615035.1. GTDB lineage: Bacteria > Actinomycetota > Coriobacteriia > Coriobacteriales > Eggerthellaceae > CAVEFW01. Next base: position 4,522 of record CAVEFW010000216.1, on the reverse strand, counting down.
CTTGAATTTGGCTGTGTTTGAGTTGCAAGATTTGCAAAAGTCATACAACGAAATTTTAGAGGAAGAAGAAAAAGAAAACTCAAAGTTAAATCGTGTGCGTGCGCAAGTTTTAGATGTGCAAACACAATATGATAAATTGCAAGAAATTATTCAAAGTGAAAGCTCAGATGTAAGTTTGTTAGTTGAAAAGCAATCGAGCGTTACATCTGTGTTAGACAGACTTCAATCGCGCAACACATATCTATCAGACACACAAAAGCACTCGCAAGCGCATTGTGAGTCTATAAACAAAACCCTAGAAGACAATAAAAATAAAACGCGGTTAACAAAAAAACAGCTAGACGTCGCTAAGGAAAGTCTTGAAGACATTGCAGAAAAATTAGTAGATGCAAAAGCGAATGTTAAATCCAAACAAGATGAATTTGATGCGGCAAATAAAAAGCGCGAGGATGCAGAAAACGAATTGAGAAATGCTTCACAAAAACAAATCGAAATTCAGCGAAATATAGATGAAGTTAGAAGTGAACTTGCCAGCGCGCAAGATAAACTTGCTAAAGCACAACTTCGCGTTCAGACAGCGAAAGAGTTGATGCAAGATTTTTCTTCTCGAGTGCAAGTTGCACAACAAAATCTAGATCGTGCAACAAAAGCATATGATGAGTGCGAGCATTCTTTAAATGCGGCAAAGGAAGCGACTGAGAAAAAAGAAGACAGTGCGCGTTTAGCTCAGGCAAGTGAAAATGAAGCTAAAGACAGCCTAAACGATGCACTTCAAACGCAGATATCATTGCAATCGCGCCTTCAAGCTCTAAAGCAAGCAAAGGATTTATCGCTTAGCAATGCAAGCCCTGCGCGCGCCTATGTGTTAAAACATGCAGATAAAAACGAATGCGCACTCAAGGCATTGAGCGATGTGATAGATGTAGAGCCAGGTTATGAAGATGTGGTTGATGCATATTTAGGTGATAGAGCTCTATCGCTAATTGTTGAAGAAACAAGCGATGTTTTACCAGTTGAAAAACTTATGCAAGGCGCGATGGATTTAGGCAATTTAAGTCTTTATGTCAGAGGCTTGAATTCGCGCAATCAAGGCGCGGATAACTATCAAGGCGCGAACAGTAATCAAAATGCGGGCAACAACCAAATCGCGGGCAACAGCCATAAGGCGGGTAAATATGCTGGCATTAGTCAGATGTTGAAAGATGTTTGTGAACCGCTTTTGTTTAGGGTTCATTCAAGTGAAAAATATGCAAACATGTTGCACGTGCTATTTGATGGTGTGTATATATGCGATACACTGAAAAATGCATTTGAAGCTTGCAAGCGTGCATCTTCGCAGAACAGCTCTTTGAACCTGGTGTTCATCACTTTAAGTGGTTGCATGGTTTGTTCAAATGGGCAAGTGTGCCTTCGTTCGGGCTTGTCGAGTGATAAAAGTGGCAACAACACATTAAATGCAGTTTCTAAGGATAAGCAAAACAATAAATTAAGTGCAGCAAGCAAAAACATTTCTGATGGCGCAAGTTTCCAAAATTCTCACGCAGGTGTAATAGCTCAAGATGTTTCTATAAAAAAATGTGCTTTAGAGCTAGAAAATATTGAAAAAACTATAAGCGATCTTGAGATAGCTTATAGCGAAGCTCGAGCAAAATGTGAACATAGCCAAAAAGAATTGCTTGATGCAAAACAAATAGAAGCGCAGTTGCAAGGCGCAATAACTTCTGCAAAAAACGATAAAGAAACAACGCTGGATCGCCTAAATTCGGCAATAAGTGCAAAACAAGAAAGTGAACAGAGCATAAACAAGGCACAAGATGTTGTAAATAGCACCAAGCCCTATGTGGATTCGCTAAACAATAAATTAAGTCAGTTAACATCTGATTTCGATGATGTGCGCGAGCGCACCCGCGCATCCCAAAGTGCTTTGGAGCCCATGCGCCGCACGCAAGCTGAAGCGCAATCTGGGTTATCTGACGCGAAATTGCTAATGGCAACGCTAGAACAACAACATGCATATAAGTTGCATATGCTCGAGCAATACAACAGCGAACTTTTGAGTTTAACTCAAGCAAACAATGAAGCTATTGGCGAGCTTTCATCTATGCAGAGCATCAGGCGCCGCGCTTTATTGTTGACAGATTCTATTCAAACCATAATAAATTGTGCAAAGAACACTCGCGAACAGCTAGACCAGAAAATCGATAGTGCCAAGCAAGCATTTTCAAGTGTTCACACAAAGGCGTCTAGTGTGCGTGAAGATGCGAAAAAAGCACAGGATAGTTTGAACGCACAAAGCGAAGTTATAGCAACGCTTCGTGAGCGAAAAGCACGTCTTGAAGTGCAAGTGCAAGCATCTGTGAACACCATAGTGCAAGATTTAGGCACAACCATGGAAGAGGCTTTGGATATTTGTTGTGATAAAGACAAAAAAACGCTGGAAGATGATGTGGCGCGTCTTAGCCTTCGCGTAAAAAACATGGGCTCTGTAAACCCAGATGCCAAACGTGAATATGAAGAGTTAAAAGAGCGTTTTGATCACTTAAACGTTCAGCTGGAAGATTTAACTTCTGCTAGATCTGCGCTAAAAAAGATTGACAGCGTGATAGAACTTCGCATGAAAGATGATTTCAAGAAAACATTTGATAGAGTAAACGAATATTTTCAAGAAATTTTTACAAACTTATTTCCAGGCGGCAGTGCTGCTCTTAGTCTGACAGACCCACAAGATGCAGAAAATTCTGGCGTGGAGGTAAGCGCACAACCACTGGGAAAGCGCATCACGAAAATGTCGCTTATGAGTGGAGGCGAAAAAAGTTTGGTGGCGTTGGCGCTGCTCTTTGCAGTCTATAAAACACGTGCCACACCATTTTATATATTGGACGAGGTTGAGGCCGCGCTCGATGATTCAAATTTAGATCGTTTGATGAATTACTTGCAAACTTTGCGTAAAGACACTCAGTTAATCATGATCACGCATCAGCGGCGCACCATGGAAACAGCAAATGTGCTCTTTGGCGTGTCTATGCAGGCAGATGGCATTACACAAGTTGTGTCTCAGCGCTTGGGCTCACAGTAACAATTCAATAAACACTTGTGTAAATTGTTAGGCAATTTTTAGATTTTGATTGAAATTCAACGGTGCACGATTTGTGTGCGCTTGATGTCACTGCACTTAGCGCACTGCACTTAATTCCGCTGCACTTGATTCAACTGCACTTAGCGCACTGCGCGTAATGCCGCCCATTTTTTCATGCGTTTGTTAAGGTGCTTTGTGGTTTATAATGTTTGTTTATGTGTTCACGCGTTTCACATTGATTTATGCGTTGAACGTTCAGAGTAATGTTTATAGATGGGAATAAAAGATGGGTTTTTTTGAGAAGATAAGCAGAGGACTTTCACGTTCCAGAAATAAGTTTCGTGAAAATGTTGATGAACTTTTAGAGCGAGGGCCAAAACTGGATACAGAATTTTGGGACGGCTTGGAAGAGACGCTTGTCATGAGCGATATGGGTGGTGTTGCTGCTTGTAAGATAGTGCTAGATTTGGAAGATGAGGCGCGTGCGGGCAAGTTTAGCGATACATATGGTGCCATGGATAGGCTATATGACAAGGTGGCAGACACTTTTACACCTGCAAAGGGCGATATTTTTACAGATGGAGATGCTCTGGTTTTGTTTGTTGGAATAAATGGAACTGGCAAGACCACAACCGTGGGAAAAATTGCAAAGTGTGAAACTGATGCTGGTCGCAAAGTGATTTTGGGGAGTGCCGACACATTTCGCGCGGCGGCCATAGAACAACTTGAAGTTTGGGCCAAACGTGCAGATGTGGAGATGGTTACGCGCGAGCGAGGTGCAGACCCTGCAAGTGTGTGCTATGACACCATAGAGCGAGCTGAAGAAATTGATGCGCAGTTGGTGTTGATAGACACTGCTGGCAGATTGCACACAAGCGATGACTTAATGCGAGAGCTTCAAAAAGTCGTTCAAGTAACAAGAAAACGCTCGAAAATTCCTGTGTATACGGTTTTGGTTGTGGATGCTACCACGGGTCAAAATGGCATGACGCAGGCACGTCAATTCAACGATTCGTTGGAGCTTGATGGTTTGGTGGTCACAAAACTTGATGGAACAGCAAAAGGCGGCATAGCTTTGGCTGTGTCTCACGAAATGGGGTTGCCGATTTATCGCATAGGAGTGGGCGAAGGCATAGACGATTTGAAACCATTTGATTGCCACGATTACGCACGTGCGCTTTTGGGTGATTTCGACGAGCGCAAAAAATCGGAAGAGAAATCAGAAGACGAACCAGAATTAACCGAGGGGCTAGATTCAGAAGAAGAAAGAAAATTAGCAGACGAATCAGAAGCAGTCGATGAATTAGAAACAGATGAAGAACCAAAAGAAGATGACGTCGAGCAAGACGATGAAACAGGGTTGGCAAAAGAGCCTGAACAAACGGAAGAATTAGAGCCGCTTGAAGAATTAGAACAAGTCGAGGAAACAGAGCAAGAAGATGAAAC
>CAVEFW010000215.1:0-3353 GCA_963615035.1 Phocaeicola dorei | reverse complement strand
GCTTACCTGCAAGCGATTGTGGCAGACAGGAGTTATTTCGCGTCTGAAATCTAAGAGCGACGTTGAAAATTTTACTTTGAAAAGTTTTGACTGTAACTATGGTTGTTCAGTCTGTATCTTGATTCTTCACTCTAAACAGGAAGTCATACTGCAACATTCGGATTTGTAAACTGCCCATGCTTTTTGGTATTGTTGCCATACTGAATGGCAAATTTCGGACAGCGATGCAAACAACCGAGGCACATCACACATTTACTCTTGACCCAGACAGGCCGCTTATCTTGCATTTCAATAGCTTGCACAGGGCACTTTTTGGCGCATAGACCACATCCAATACAAGTGTCTTCAACGCGAAATTTTTTAGTGAGACGCACTTTGCTATTATAAATTGGCTCAGCAATCCATTTAGTAATGAACGCTGGAGTGCGAGGCGACATGCAATGATTCTTATTGCGTTCTTTGACACTGCGAATAATATTGCTGATTTTGGTTTCAGTGTTTTGGGTATACCTAGCAATTTTCTTTGGAGTGGAAAGGTCAAAAATGGGAGTCCAAGTATCTACCATTTGAACGGAATAGTAGGCATCTATGTTTCTTCCACGTATTGCCTTATTTGCTATTGCACCAGATGCACCAGGTGTTGTTCCATAGGTAGCAATGTAGTACATGTATTCTGTTTGAAAAGATGCTTTTTCAAGAAATTCTTTTACGATACTCGGAAGCCCCCAGTCATAAGTGGGTGAGATAATTCCGATTGCTTTATCTGAGAATGTGTATTGATTGTTGTGGGCACAATCCACAATGGATAGCATTTCTTGTTCTTCAAATTGTGCAAGCCGAGTTGCAACATATTTAGAGTTTCCTGTCGCAGAAAAATATAGAAGCATCTGTTTTCCTTCTAGGCCTAGATTTTATCCTGTATAAGCATCGTCTGCAGAGTTCTTGAAGTTCTGCTTCTCGAGTCATCACTCAAGCCACCATTCGATCCCCGAGCTACCAATTGAACCACCACCCAAGCCCGAGCCGCCACATCTGTTTTGCTCTTATCAAACAAGTTCCGATGGTTGATGCTCAAAAGCATCATTTCTTGAAAGAAGATACACACAATATTGATTCATGCTCACGCCCTCTTGCTTTGAATGTTCAGCTAATGACCTGTGCAACTGTTTAGGAATGCGAAGCTTGAACTGACCAGAATACTGTTTTGACACGCTAGGTTCAGGTATAGACAATCCATCTTCCAGTGCTGCCTCAATCCAGCACTTCTTTGCATCTTCAGCGTTGGCATAAGCTTGCTCGATTGTGTCTCCACACGTTATGCACCTAGGCAGATCGGGATACGAAACAACGAATCCGCCCTCATCAATGTCTGGCTCAACTTCCATTTTATAAGGCTTATTTACAAAATCATTAATCGTTTTCATTTGCGTTCTCGCTTTCAACAACATCTCTGACCATCTCGACATATACTTTCTTGATTGGATCATGCTTTGGAATTGTTATCGGTGAGTGCCCCTTCTTTCTGAATGTCGCATGCGAACTGCCACCTTTAGGTGCACACATAACGTATCCATATTTCTCTAGAACTTTCTTGAGTTCCGCAAATCGCAAGTCAGTCGATCTAGTCTTTCAATTAGACTTAATCGGCTGTCATTATTTCATTTGGTAATGTTTTGACAACTAATTACGAGTTGAAATTACTCAAACACAAGCCTCATCTGGTGCCACTCGACGTTTCCATGCGTTGATTTATCGGTTATGCCTTCATCCTCAAATCCAAATTTTGCGTAGTAGTGAACTAGCTTCTCTTTGCAAGTCAAAACTAAACCACGGCGACCTTGCGCTTTTGCATCATCGATAGCACGCTTAATCAACTGACCCGCAAACCCCTGCTTGCGATATTCGGGGATGGTATTAACCCCAAATATCATCTGCCACTCGCCGTTTTCATTGTGCATGTCTGCCTTTTCATACATTTCATCTGTAAGGTCTGGTTCATCGGTCACAAATCCGTCAACAAACGCAATCAGCTTGTCGTCATCAAACATAAGCCAGAAATGATTGCCGTAATGCTTCACTCTTTCGACAAAATCTGCTTCGCTTGCAGCCTCAGCAGCTGGAAAGCATTGCGCTTCGACGCTCGCGATTGCTTGCACGTCCTCTGTTGTTGCATATCTGATTTTCATAAGACCTCAATTATAAATAGTGGGCTGCTTAACTTTATATCTCACGTCCAACTCTTTACCTTCAGCTAGCGTCTTAATGACATTTGTTAGCAAAGAAACATCATAACCACGTTTTTAACGCATTTCAAGTCCATCTGAAATTTAGCCGTTGGGCGAACTTTAAACATCATTTAAGGATATCCTTCACCATTAAGTCAACAACATCATAAGTTTTACCGAATGGCGGATCTCTTAGATATCTCTTAGATAATAGGATTGTTATAAAAAAACCAAAAAAATGTGAAATCGCCAACTATATGCACTGCATCCTGAAGGCGTGTGAGCAAAAGAAAAATGCTCACTTGTATTTCAAAACACTTGTATTTCAAAAACTGCGGCGCATGGCTATAATTATCTGCATCAAGCGCAGGTTAACTCAAAAGTTAAAAGTAGATTGATTAGCGCTTGGAATGATTATCTAGGTAATTCGGGAGATTGTAACCCCACTTAAAGTTGCGCTGTCCTTCTTATTAAGCCCAGAGTTAACGCTTGTATTACAAAGAAAGGCGCATAAATGCAGCGCAATTTATATTATGATTAAATCCACGCTGAAGATGAACAATTTTAACTTACATATATATCAAAAAACAGAATCGACCAACATGTTGGTCAAAGACCGCATCGACGCAGGTGAGGCTGAGGGTTTTGCAGCACTCGCATTTGAGCAGAGCGCAGGATATGGCAGGATGAAACGCGCGTGGGCATCGCCTTTAGGCGGGCTTTATATGAGTGTGCTTTTGCGTCCAAGTGTGGAAATGCATGTCATGCCCACGATTAGTTTTCTAGTTGCCCTCTCTATTAGGCGTGCTCTTTCGCGTTTTTTGCCCGTAGATTGTTTCAAAAACATAAAGTTAAAATGGCCAAACGACATTGTGCTGAGCACCGCAGGAAGCGCCTTTGAGGAAAAAACCACCAAAGAACACACCGCCGCAAAAAATGCCATCGCGAAAAATGCCGCCGCAAAAAACACTGTTGAAGAAAACACAAAAAACTCGCCTCGGTTTCGCAAACTGGTAGGCATAAGTCAAGAGCTAACTCATGGTGCTCTTTGCATAGGCATAGGCGCAAACGTCTTTCGCCCAAGCGTTTCACAAGACATAACAGGCAAAAACACTCCCACATATATCG
>CAVEFW010000214.1:3459-5001 GCA_963615035.1 Phocaeicola dorei | reverse complement strand
GCCCTGCTTCAAGGCGAAAAATGCCAAAGGTCGCATAAGTTAAAGGGTAAATTACTATGAAAACACAGAACGCAGCTTACACAAATGCGAAAAAAAGAAAAACGAACGTAAACACAAACATCACTCCAGACATGTTTTCCGATAGCGCAAAGCTGCTTTTAGAAACGCTGGAAGATGCAGGTCATGAAACATGGTTTGTGGGCGGGTGTGTGCGAGATAGCATCTTAAGTCAGCAAATTTCTGACATAGATTTAACCACACATGCGCCCTGGCAAGAAGTTGAGCGCATATGCACAAATGCTGGCTTCGATGTTAAAAAAACTGGAGTCAAACATGGCACAATAACTGTGATATTAAACGATGAAGCATTTGAAGTGACCACGTTTCGCAGCGATGGAGCGTATACAGACGCTCGCCACCCAGAAAGTGTTCAATTTTGCGAAAAAGTGGAAAGCGATCTTTCGCGTCGCGATTTCACTATAAACTCTATGGCGTATCACCCCAAGCGCGGCTTGCTAGACCCATTCGATGGCGTGCGCGACATGAAATGCGGCATCATTCGCGCTGTGGGCAACCCGCGCAAACGTTTTCAAGAAGACGCGCTGCGCATTTTGCGTGCGTGCAGATTTGCGTCAACTTTGGGCTTTGAGATTGAGCATTACACATATCTTGGCATGCTCGAGCACAAATCTTATCTGGTGGGTCTGTCGAGTGAGCGCATAGTGTGTGAAATGGACAAGCTGCTTTTGGGCGAATATGTGCATGACGCTCTTGTGAACTGCGTGGATGCGATAGCTCCAGTAATTCCAGAGTTGCTCACGTGCAAAAATTTCAACCAAAACACTCCATATCATATATATGATGTGTTGGAACACACAGCATACGTTGTGCAAAACACAAAGCCCATGCGTTTGAATAGATGGGTGGCGCTCTTTCACGACATCGGAAAGCCGCCCGCATATTTTCAACGCGACGATGGGATAGGTCATTTTTATGGCCACCCGCGCATAAGTGTGCAAATTGCGCGTGCCACGATGCAGCGCCTTAAGTTTTCGCCCACATTTGCGCAAAAGGTGTTAAAGCTGGTGCGCATCCACGACGATTTGATAGACGACAACGCCCGAGCTGTAAAACGTGCGCTTGCTAGGTTGGATGGCGATGTGGATATGTTTCGCACGCTTTGCGATATAAAGCGCGCAGACGCACTATCTCAGGCCCCGCAATGTCATGGCAAGGTGGAGTTGGCATGTGCGCTGAACAAAACGCTTGACGAGATATTGAAGGCAAACGAAGCTTTTTCGTTGGCGCAACTTGCAATAAATGGTCACGACGTCATGGCGCTGGGGATAGATGCGGGCCCAGATGTTGGGTCTGCGCTTGGAGCGGCTCTTAGTGCCGTGATCGATGGCACCGTGGCAAACAAGAAAGAAGAACTTTTGGAATTTGTGGAATCGCACTTATAGAATGGCAAGCGGCGATAAAAAACAATTGAGTTTGAATTTTTCATTAAGGAGTTTTCGTTGACTAAAGAGGGCACCACGA
>CAVEFW010000214.1:0-3400 GCA_963615035.1 Phocaeicola dorei | reverse complement strand
GGCACCACGAGCACAAAAAACTTTCCACCTATCATAGGCATTGTTGCCACATATGAACCTGAAGAAGACATCGTGCGACTGAAACAAAACTATTGTCGCGCGATTGAGCAGTGGGGCGGCATGCCTTTTGTGTTGCCGCTTACAGATGATATTCGCATGTATGAATATCTTTTGCCACAGATTGATGGGTTTTTGTTTACGGGCGGTCACGACATCAGCCCTGAATGTTATGGCGAAAAAAAGCATAGCGAAAAATTGTCTCCGTTAACGCCGAAGCGCGACCGCATGGAAGCGCGCATCTTAAACTATGCCTATGACTATGACATTCCTGTGCTTGGAGTTTGTCGCGGAATGCAGATGATTAACGTGCATTTCGGGGGCAGCCTATATCAAGACCTATCGGAAGAGTTTGAGTCTATCGGCGGCAACAAATGGGCACTCGAAGGCATCTATATTCCAGACGATGCGCCTGATGGCGAAGGCGGCGAGCTGGATGAAAATGCCGAGCCAAGCGAGCAGGAGATGCAGGGCGAGCAGAGCGAACAAACAAAAGGCGAGGCGCAAGCAAAGGCTGGAGCGCACGGCATGGCGCACGCAAATGCTGGGGCACGCAAAAACGCACAAAACAAGTTTCAAAACGAGCCTTTAAGCATAGAAGACATCGAACGCGCTTTGTGTCCTGGGTGTGTATATGAGGGGTGCAACCACGCCTCTTGTGAGCAGGATAAAATAAATATGGCGCACACAACACGCGAGCACAACATCATGCAAAGCAGCGTTGCCACACACTTAAAGCATTGGCAAAAAGATCACTACGATTGCCCCAGCCACTTCGTAAACATAGATAAAAATAGCACGTTGGGCAACATCTTGAAAACAGATCACTTGGCTGTAAATTCGATGCACCACCAAGGCATAAAGAAAGTGGCACCAAATTTGCGTGCCGTGGCTCATGCAACCGATGGGCTTGTGGAAGCAATAGAAATGCCTGACAGGCTGTTTTTCATAGGCACACAATGGCACCCAGAATTTTTCCGCGTGCGCATGGGGCTTTTGTTTAAAGCGTTTATAGATGCAAGCGCCACGCGTTACGCGCAACGTGCAAAAGATGGTCTTACATGCAGAATAGAGCCCGCGCATTCCATAAAAATACGCGGGCGGTAAGGATAAAAAATTACAACTGCATTGTGGCTGCGTTATAGCTGCACTGCGGCTGCGGTATGATAGCGCAACGGCAGCAGCACGATTACACTGCGAGTGCGCGACAACTGCAAAAGAGCTGCATTATGGCTGCACAAAGATGTATCCGCGAGAGTTGTAATAGTCGCTAGACCATGTGCTTTCCACCACACCTGTGCTTTCATCTTGCGCATGAATCACGGTGATGGAACCATCTGCATTCACACCAGACACAACGCCTGTGTGTCCGTCGTTCACCACGATGGTGCCCACAGCAGGGCTAACTTGGTTCCAACCCATATATGTTGTGGTGTTTCCTATGCGCGTGGTTTCGCCTGTGATGGCATAGCCCACCAATCCAGAGCAATCAAACGTGCCATTGGCTCCTGTTCCTCCCCAAACATAGGAAGACCCGATCATGGCGCGAGCGCGATCTACGATTGAATTTCCTGTGGCGGCAGAATATGCTGAAGCCGATGCATATGTAGTGCCCGTTGATGTGTCGGTGATAGAGCCATCTGAGTTATATGTAACGCCGAACTCTTGCGCTGCTTGTGCCAAGGCTGATTGCGAAGCCTCAGCGGAAGCCTGGGCTGACGCCTGTGCTTCTTGCTGACAGAGCAGTTGAGCCTGTTCGCTTAAGCTATCATAAGTTGATTGCATAGTTTCAGCAGCTTGTTTTGCCTGAGAGTAAGCAAGAGATGCATCGTCTGCTTTTTGCTGAGCTGTGGTGGCCGCTTCTTCCAAGCGAGCGTGTTGTTCTTTCGCCTCTTCTTTTAAGTCTTTCGATTGCTGAATGTTTTTCGCATCGTTTTGGTTTATGCGATCTAGCACATTTAAGTTCTGTGCAAAATCTTCAAACGAAGCAGACCCAAAGAAAACATCTAGAAGCGAAACCGCTCCATCGCGATACATGGTACGAGCGCGATTGCCCAAGTTTCCTTGAACCTCGCTTATCTTTTCTTGAATTTCATTTATGCGATCTTGCGCATCATCGCGATCGCTTATGGCAGATTGATAGTCGTTTAGGCTTTGCACATATTCGCTTTGTTTTTGATTTTGTGTGCTCTGAAGCTCGACCAGTTGATTGTATGCCTGCGTGGCTGCCGCCTGTGCCTCTTCGGCTGTTTCGGCATATGCAGGCGTTACACCGATTGAAAAGTGAGCAAGTGAAGCAGAGAGCAAAAGTGCACCCGCGCCCAAAACAATCTTTGAGGCGTGCGCTTTAAGTGGGCTTACATTTGATGCGATGGAATCTGAGTTTTTGATGTTAGATTGAGAATTGTTCTTTGAAGTGAATGCGTTTGTTGTGAATGTGTTTTTTGTTTGATGCATATTTTTCAATGAAGTTGTACTCATGTAGTCTCCTATGTTTTTGACTTATAAAGCTTAAGTCGGTTGCTTGTTTGCTGCATTTTAACTACGTTGATTACAACATTTAGGCTGCTTTTGAGTTTGCACACTTTACAGCAAAACGCACGCATTGTAAAAAAATGTGGTGAAAATGTGGTGGGTGTAGAATATGCAATCGCAAAAGCACGCGTTAAAGTAAAGTGAGGCGAATTGACGCATAAGTGGAACGACTTGGCGTTTGCTGGCGAAAATTTCGCGTGGAAAAATTTGCAATAATTTACATGGCGAAATTTCGCTTAGATAGAAAAAACTGAGCATCTGGAGATGACGCATGAGAACTTTTAACAAATCTACAAAGCTGAACAACGTGTTATACGACGTGCGCGGACCTGTTGTGGAAGAAGCAGCACGCATGGAAGCCGCGGGCGCGCAGATATTAAAGCTAAATATAGGAAACCCCGCGCCTTTCGGGTTTCGCGCTCCAGACGAAGTGGTCTATGACATGTCTGCGCAGCTCACAAGCTGTGAGGGATATTCAGACTCAAAGGGTTTGTTCAGCGCGCGCAAAGCAATCATGCAATATTCACAGCTAAAAGGCTTGCCAAATGTTTCTATGGACGGCATCTATACGGGAAATGGCGCCAGTGAGTTAATTCAAATGAGCATGAATGCGCTTTTGGATGCGGGCGATGAAGTTTTGCTTCCAAGCCCCGACTATCCGCTTTGGACTGCGTGCGTAACGCTTTCTGGTGGCACGCCTGTGCACTATGTTTGCAACGAAGATGCTGGGTGGATGCCGGATATTGAAGACATACGCGCGAAAATCACTCCGAACACAAAGGCGCTCGTAATCATTAACCCCAACAAC
>CAVEFW010000213.1:0-4312 GCA_963615035.1 Phocaeicola dorei | reverse complement strand
GCCTAGATGATGCGTTTGACATCGTGGCTAAGCTCGATTTTCCTGTTGTTATTCGCCCGAGTTATACGCTGGGTGGCGCAGGTGGAGGCATTGCTCACACAGAAGAAGAGCTTAAAAGCATAGTTTTAAACGGACTTGATTTGTCTCCTGCAAACGAAGTTTTGGTGGAAGAGTCTATAGAAGGTTGGAAAGAATATGAAATGGAGGTCATGCGAGATTCGTCTGGCAACGGAATAATCATATGCTCCATCGAAAATTTTGACCCTATGGGTGTGCATACGGGCGATTCTATTACGGTTGCACCAGCGCAAACACTATCTGATGTTGAATATCAGCGCATGCGTGTGGCTTCCCTTGCAATTCTTGAAAAAATTGGAGTTGAAACAGGCGGGTCAAACGTTCAATTTGCCATAAACCCTAAAACTGGGCGCATGATTGTGATAGAAATGAACCCGCGTGTGTCTCGCTCTTCCGCGCTTGCTTCCAAAGCCACAGGCTTTCCGATAGCAAAATTTGCGGCAAAACTTGCCACCGGATATACGCTAGATGAGATATCCAACGACATCACAAAAGCCACACCTGCCGCCTTTGAACCTGTGCTTGATTATTGCGTTGTGAAAATTCCTCGCTTTGCATTTGAAAAGTTCAAGGGAACAGACGACACGCTCACCACTCGCATGAAGGCGGTGGGAGAGATAATGGCCATAGGGCGCACGTTTGAGGAAGCGCTTGGCAAGGCGTGCCGCAGTTTGGAAGATGGCAGATGTGGCCTTGGCTGTGATGGAGGTGTGCTTGAGGGCATATCTGGCGCACAGGGCTTTTGCAATAAAGATGCACTCAATTCCTCCAACGCCCAAGACGCCACTCAAAGTAGTGCGTCATTTGACGAAGACGCGCTTGCCAGATGTGTCGCACGTCCAACAGCGCAGCGCATTTTCTATATTGCAGAAGCGTTTCGTGCGGGCTGGAGCGTTGAGAAAGTTCACTCGCTTACAAAGATTGACCCGTTTTTCTTGCATCGGATTTCAGATATTGTGCGCGTGCAAGAAAACTTGCGTGGTGTGAAACTGGAAGATATGGATGCGCAATCTTTGCTCATATGCAAACAGATGGGCTTAAGTGATGTTCAAATTGCAAATCTTACGGGTTCAACTGAGCTTATGGTGCGTGCGTGTCGCAAGATTTTGGGCGTTAAGCCTGCTTTTAAAACTGTGGATACGTGCTCTGCTGAATTTGCAAGCTCCACGGCATATCATTATAAAACATATGATGCAGCCCAAAGTGAAGTGGCGCCTAAAACTCGAAAGCGAGTGATGATTTTAGGTGCAGGCCCCAATCGCATAGGGCAAGGCATCGAATTTGACTATTGCTGTGTGCATGCAAGTTATGCGCTATCCGATGCGGGTTATGAAACCATCATGGTGAATTGCAACCCTGAAACAGTTTCAACAGACTATGACACATCCGATAAGCTCTATTTTGAACCGCTTACGTTTGAAGATGTGATGGATGTGATAGATGCTGAAGATCCCGATGGCGTGATAGTAACGCTTGGTGGGCAAACGCCGCTGAAGCTGGCAAACCAGCTAAAAGATGCGGGTGTTCACATAATGGGCACAAGCCCTGAATCGATAGACTTAGCCGAAGATCGCGATCGCTTTGCGGCTCTGCTCGATGACATGAATATAACTTATCCGCCCGCTGGAATGGCTTCCAACCTAGAAGAAGCACACATTGTGGCAAAAAACATTGGATATCCTCTTTTAGTTCGCCCAAGCTATGTTTTGGGCGGTCGAGGAATGGCTATAGTCTATAACAATGAACAGTTGGTTAAATATATGATCCAGGCCACAAAAATTTCGCCAGATCATCCTGTATATCTAGATAAATTCTTGGAATCTGCCGTAGAGCTTGACCTAGATTGCATATGCGATGGAGAAGATGTATACATTGCAGGCATTCTGGAACACATTGAAATGGCGGGCATCCATTCAGGCGATTCCAGCTGCTGCATTCCTCCTTTTGCAATGAGTGAGTCCAATCAAGAAGACTTAAAAAACATAGCACGCGCCCTGGCAAAGCGCTTGGGCGTAGTGGGCTTTTTGAATATCCAGTTTGCTTACAAAGACCAAATTCCCTATGTCATAGAAGCAAACCCGCGCGCCAGCAGAACAGTGCCTTTTGTATCAAAGGCCACAGGAGTGCCACTTGCAAAAGTTGCAGCACGCGTTATGGCTGGCGAAAAACTTCGCAACATAAATCTGCCTAGTGAAAATAGAACATTTGAACACTTCAGCGTAAAAGAGGCGGTGCTTCCATTTTCTCGTTTTCCAGGCTCTGACACAATTTTGGGCCCAGAGATGAAATCAACTGGCGAGGTGATGGGAATAGCAGACAATTTCCCGAGCGCATTTGCGAAAGGCCAGATTGCCGTGGATTCCAAATTGCCTCAAGGAGGATGCGCTTTCATATCGGTGTGCGATCGAGACAAGCGATCTTTTGTGGCAGTGGCACGCGATTTGAGCCGCTTGGGCTTTAAGTTGCTCGCAACTTCTGGCACAGCACATGCTCTTCGGGCAAACGCGATTGAATGCGAAGAAGTTGGCAAGGTGCACGAAGGCGAAAATAGCATCTTACATCGCATTGCATCTGGCGAGGTAGACTTGGTGATAAATACGCCTTTTGGCGAAAACACACAAAGCGATGGATATGCCATTCGCAGTGCAGCCGTGCGACACGGCGTGAACAACATGACCACGCTTGCGGGTGCCACCGCCCTTGTTGCTGGTTTAGAAGTTGCGCACAAACGCGCGCTTAAAATTGTGGCGTTGCAAGATTTGCCACAGTGGGACGCAGAGTGCATAGGGGGCTTCGATGAATAATTCAGCTTGCGCGTGTGGGTGCGATTATTCCCGCGCACCTAAAATTCAAGAGTTGTCTGGCTGCGTTGTTTCAAATGATCGCGCGGGCGATGGGCTTTATGTCATGCGCATTTTAGCGCCTTGCATTGCAGAGAGTGTGCAACCAGGGCAATTCGTTCATCTGTTGGTTCCCTCAATAGAAAGCCATATTTTGCGCAGACCTTTTTCTGTATACGCAACTGATTCAAACGAGGGAGCAATAGATGTTCTGTATCAAGTTGTAGGCAGTGGCACAAAAGCGATGAGCGGCTTGTGTGAGCATAACTCTATTTCTGTGATGGGCCCTATAGGTCATGGCTGGGTTGTGCCTGAAAATGCCAAGCGCGTGATGTTGGTTGGCGGGGGAGTGGGGGCTGCACCTCTTTATATGTTGTGTCAAAATTGCTTGCGTGCGGGAATTGACACCACAGTTGTGCTAGGTGCAGCAACGCACGAAAAACTTGCAACTTATTCGCGTTTTAGAGAGCTTTTAGGTGCTGAACCTATTTGTGCCACAGATGACGGCAGTTTTGGCCACGCAGGCTTTTGCACCGAAGTTGTGGCAGATGAATTGAACAAGGCAAAAACTGATGGCAAGCCATATGACTGGTTTGCAAGTTGTGGGCCTTATCCTGTTATGAAAATAGTTTCCAAGTTGGCACGTGAAGCAGAAATTAAGTGTCATGTTTCTATGGAAGAGCATATGGCGTGTGGGTGTGGCGCATGTCTGGGTTGCATCGTGAAAACAACCAATGGCAATGCCAGGGCGTGTGTTGATGGCCCTGTTTTTTGCTCTGAAGACATCATCTGGCAATAAAATTATTGATAGCCTTGATAAAATTATTGCGAGCCTTGGTTGTGCATTATTTTTTAAGCGCATCATTTTACATAAGAGGTATTCATGGCAAAACCAAGCAAAAATTCAATGGCGAAATATTTTGCGCACCGTCAAAAATTATTAGGAGTTATAGATGGTTAACTTAAACGTTAGTCTGGGTGGTTTAGAAATGAAAAACCCTGTTACATCTGCTAGTGGAACATTTGGCAGCGGGCGTCAATATTCAGATTTTTACGATGTTTCGGCGCTAGGTGCCATCACTACAAAAGGTGTTTCGAGCTGTGCTTGGGCGGGCGGCCCTATGCCGCGCTTGGCCGAAGTGCCCAGCGGCATGTTAAATGCTATCGGCTTGCAAAACCCAGGAGTGGAAGCTTTTATAGAAAAAGATTTGCGCTGGCTTGAAACACAAGACACAAAAGTGATAGTAAATGTGTGTGGTCATTCGGTGTCTGAATACGTTGATTGTCTTAGTGCTTTGAAACAATCAGACGTGCCAGATGCATTCGAGATAAACTTGTCTTGCCCAAACGTGGATGCTGGTGGCATGGCTTTAGGCACAAGTCCTAAATTAGTT
>CAVEFW010000212.1:23289-26036 GCA_963615035.1 Phocaeicola dorei | reverse complement strand
CTATAATATAAGCAAAATATACAAACAATATATAGGCGAACAGTATGAGCGAACAACACATACTAGCAATACAAACTAACAGTGCAAGCGAACTATACAAATAACAACACAAGCGAAGGGATTTTTTGAATGTCAGATTTTCAGCCAAAGAAGATAGTGGTGACAGGCGGCGCAGGGTTCATCGGTTCAAACTTTGTTCACTGGGTCGTGAATAATACCAACTGCGATGTGGTGGTGCTCGACTTGCTCACCTATGCAGGCAACAGGGAAAACTTGGCAGGCATTCCCACACAGCGCATGCAATTTGTGCACGGCGATATATGCGACGCAGACCTGCTCGATGAAATCGTCCCAGGGGTTGATGCCATCGTGCATTATGCAGCAGAAAGCCACAACGATAATTCGATTGCAAACCCTGAGCCTTTCTTGCATACAAACGTGGAAGGCACCTATCAGTTGCTTGAGGCGTGCAAGCGCCACGGCGTGCGATTTCACCACGTGAGCACCGATGAGGTGTATGGAGATTTAGCACTCGACGACCCTGCGAAATTCACTGAAGACACGCCCTATCACCCGTCAAGCCCTTATTCTTCCACGAAAGCCAGCTCGGATTTGCTCGTGCGCGCATGGCATAGAACATTCGGTGTGCCCATCACCATAAGCAACTGCTCAAATAACTATGGTCCATATCAGCACATAGAAAAATTCATCCCGCGCCAAATCACGAATATTTTGTGTGGCATCAAGCCAAAACTTTATGGCGACGGAAAAAATGTGCGCGACTGGATTCACACGGAAGATCATAGTAGTGCTGTGTGGACAATTCTCACGCGTGGTGAGATAGGAGAAACATATCTAATAGGTGCCAACGGGGAGCGCGACAACATAAACGTGTTGCGCGACATCTTGGAATGCATGGGGTGTGCATCCGATGATTTTGACTGGGTGCGCGACAGACCAGGTCACGACAGACGCTATGCAATCGATTCGACGAAGTTGCAAACGCAATTAGGCTGGAAGCCTGCTCACACATCGTTCAGGCAAGGCCTCACGCAGACAATTCAGTGGTATAAAAATAACGAGGAGTGGTGGAAGCCTGCAAAACAGGCAACGGAAGCAAAGTATAAGGCGATGGGGCAATAGGGTGTGCATTTTGTGCTCAGTGAGAGATGCCGCGATGCCAAAAGTATATCGATTAGTGTGAACAACGAGATAAGGATAAATATGTCAGTCGAACCTAGTGAAGAAAACATATCGCACTCAGTTGAAGGCGAGGGTGTAAGCACGCTCACGTCTGCCACCCAAGCGCAAAGGGAAGTGACAGTCACCAAGGTGGCACTCAGTTCGTTTTTAGGCAACTTCATCGAATGGTTCGACTACGCATCGTATAGCTATCTGGCCAGCGTGATTGCGCTCGTGTTTTTCGCAAGTGGAGACACTTCAGGTCTCATCATGACATTTGCGGTGTTCGCAATATCTTTCGTGGCGCGTCCTATCGGCGCGTTTGTGTGGGGCAGCCTGGGTGATAAAAAAGGCAGAAAGTGGACGCTCTCTGTCTCAATTTTTTTGATGTCGGGCGCCACATTTGTGATAGGACTTTTGCCATCTTACGAGGTGGTGGGCGTGCTCGCACCAATATTGTTGCTCGTGTGCAGATTGGTGCAAGGTTTTAGCGCCTCTGGTGAATATGCAGGTGCCGCCACGTTTTTGGCAGAATACGCACCCGCAAAAAAGCGTGGGCTTTATTGTTCACTTGTGCCTGCGTCAACGTCTGTGGGGCTTTTAGCAGGCTCTGGGCTTGTGGCAGCAATGTTTTTCGTCATGCCAGAAGCAGATGTGATTGCATGGGGGTGGCGCGTCCCATTTCTTTTGGCAGGCCCGCTGGGGCTTGTGGCGCACTACATTCGCACGAAACTGGAAGACAGCCCTATATACCAAGCAATGCAAGATGCCATGACCGCACAACCAGGTGAGACTTTGCACCCTGTTCGTTGCCTGTTTCAAAAGCATTTAAAGAAGCTGGTCATCTCATTTGGCGCATGCATGCTGAATGCTGTGGGTTTCTATGCGGTGCTCACCTATTTGCCCACATATCTCACCGATGCGGTGGGCATGGAATCGGGACCTGCCACCATGGCAACCAACATATCTTTGCTCGCATATGTTCTCTTCATCTTTGCAAGCGGGTGGCTCTCAGATAATTTCGGACGCAAGAAAATGCTCATAGGTGCATGCGTGGCATTCATCGTGCTCACACTTCCTGCATTCATGTTGCTCAACACCGCAAACTTCATAGTGGTGCTTGTGGTAGAGATGGTGTTGTGCCTTATTCTCACGATAAATGATGGCACGCTTTCAAGTTATCTCACAGAAACTTTCCCCACAGAGGTGCGCTATACAGGTTTTGCGCTTTCGTTTAATCTGGCGAACGCCATCTTTGGTGGCACGGCATCGCTTCTTTGCACGTTGCTCATCAAAGTTTCTGGATCCACGTTGGCTCCGGCGATTTATCTCATGGTGATATCAGCCATCGCGCTCGTTGCCATGATTTTAAGCCACGAGCACTCAACGAAAGAACTCTCGGAAGTGGAGTAGGGCGTGCTTGCGCGCGCGATCCGCTTGCGCGCCTGCGACGACTTGCCAGTGCGCTCATGTGTGCGATTTGCCCGTGCGCGCTCATTCCCCGCGTGCACATTCACAGCGTGCTCAATCCATGCGCGCGAGGCGGGACTGAATGCGCACTCTGT
>CAVEFW010000212.1:0-23279 GCA_963615035.1 Phocaeicola dorei | reverse complement strand
CAAGGGGGCAGATTGCTTTAGTTGACACCTCAAAGCAGATGATTTTCGTGGCGATGGTGCACTTTGTTTTAGCTATGTATGCGTTTTCGCCGTGGTTGCCCCTCTAGACTTGAGTGGGGTATCAAAGAATAGAAGAAATGCAATCAAAAATTTCAGTCAAAAATCGCAACTTACCCTACGTGTAAATTCTCAAAGCAATTCAACTTTCCTCAAACCTACAAGGCAAATGACAAACCAGACATATGACAAGTCAGCCACCTCTTGTTAACATCTCTACAAAATATCTCCACATTGTGGTAAAGTACACGCGCATTTACTTCACACATTAATTCTAGTGCCTCGTGCACGCATTATTAGTGATACATAACTTAAGGCTTGCATATTTGTGTGCCATAAATCTTGTAAGGAGGCTCATGCCACATGCACAAATTGAATAAAACTCAACGTAAACATTCTGTGGGAAAAACTCGCGCGACTACAGTTGCGGCTACAAGGGCGACAAAAGCGGCGACAAAAAAACCCGCCGCACTTACAAAAAAGCGCACCGCGTGTGCAAAACCCACGTGCATAAAAGCTAGGTGCGCAAAACTCGCTTCCGCACTGCTTTGCGTAGCACTTGCATTCGGTCTGTCTGGTTGCATCGGCACCAATTCGATGCGCTTTATTACGGGCGGCGAGTCGGGCACATATTATGCATTCGGTTCCGTGATTGCTCAGCACGCCACCAACAACACCGATTTGCAAGTAAATGCGCTCTCTGGAAATGGAAGCCAGGCGAATATTCAAGCACTCGAAGACATAGATGCCGAGCTTGCTTTCTGCCAAAGCGACGTGATGGCGTATGCCTACACGGGCACTAATCTATTCGAGAAAACAGGCAAGGTGGATTGTTTTAGCACGGTGTGCGCGCTCTACACTGAAACAGTGCAGATTGTCACGTGCGACCCCAACATCAAAAACGTGAGCGACTTGCGCGGGAAAACTGTTTCTGTGGGTGCGGCAAATTCTGGCGTATATTTCAACGCGATGGATGTGTTGGGCGCATACGACATTACGCTCAACGACATAAGTGCCGTCTATCAAAGTTTCGGCGATTCCACCGATTCGCTCAAAGACGGAAAAATCGATGCCGCATTTGTGGTGGCAGGTGCTCCCACCACGTCTATCACCGACTTATCCACGAGTAAACAGGCATATCTGGTGGGCATCGATGATGAACATTTGAAAAAAATTACGAGTGAGTCAAACTATTACACCGAAAGCATAATCCCCGCGCAGACGTATAGTGGTATGGAGCAAGACACGCAAACAATTGCCGTGGGAGCCGTGGTGCTCGCGCGTGATGGCGTGAGCGAAGAAAACATCTATGAATTCGTGAAAGATATATTTGAATCTGCACCCGATCAGGTGCAAGCGCATGCGAAATATTCAGAGGTGAACACAGAATTTGGTGCGAGCATTACAAGCGTGCCTTATCACCCAGGAGCAGCAAAATATTTCAAGGAAAAGGGCTATGAGGTTGCCGTGAAAGACTCTGCAACTGAAGCAATGACGATGTAATAGAAATTTGTGTAGCGAAATTATGCAGCAAATATGCGAAGAAAAGCTAGCAGTTAAAAATTCGGAGTTGCACAAATTTTTGCAGCAAACTAGCAGCAAACCAGCAGAAAATTCGCAAGAAAATTAAAAGCGAAAATTTTCAACATAAAAAACGACATGTAACTGACATACAAACCACCATATAGATAAACCCAAGGAGGACGCACGTGTCATTATTAAAACGCAAACGCGAAGAAGCCAGACGCGCAAAAGAGGCAGAAAAAAGCGTAATCGCGCAGGGCTTTAGCGCACAAGAAGAAGGCGCGGAGATTGATGCCGATGAGATTATGCGCAAATATGACAAGGAGAGTAACACGCGCAGATGGGAAGGTGCGCCGAAAGCATTTGTGACCACCATCATGGTGCTCTTCAGCATCTATAGCTTGTGCATGACGCTTTTTTCCACCGAACAGGCGGAAGCGCGCTTGGCGCGTTTCTTGGCATGCGTCATCATCGTAGGTTTTCTGATCTATCCCGCAAAGAAGACAGGGCACAAAGTAAACAACATGCCTTGGTATGACGTAGTGCTCATGGTGGCAGGCGCAGGGAGCTTTCTCTACTTCGCATTTAACTGCACCGACATTTTGCTCATGGGCACGCGCATCCAGACAATACATGTAGTGCTCGGCATCATCGGCATTTTAGTGCTCTTTGAACTTTGCAGGCGATGTGTGGGCATTCCTATCCTTGTGGTGGTGGGGTGCTTGATTCTCTATGCGTTTTACTATCAGTTTGCGTATAACCCAGACATTGGTAGCGCTATCGTCAAAAACGTGCAGAAACTTTTCTATACCACAAGTGGCGTGTTGGGCACGCCCACCAACGTGTGTTATACCTACATCGTGCTCTTCATCATCTTCGGGGCATTTTTGGAGCGCACAGGCATCTCGAACTATTTTATCTCGTTTGCCAATCGCGTGGCGGGTTGGAGTTCAGGCGGTGCGGCGAAAGTGGCTGTTATCTCGTCTGCGCTTTGCGGTATGGTGTCAGGATCTTCGGTGGGAAACACAGTAACCACGGGTTCTGTGACTATCCCCATGATGAAGAAAACGGGATACAAACCTGAATTTGCGGGTGCTGTGGAAGCGGCTTCATCAACAGGCGGCCAGATTATGCCTCCTATCATGGGCGCTGCCGCGTTTTTGATGGCTGAATACATGGGCATTCCCTATATCGAAGTGTGCGCAAAGGCAATCATCCCAGCACTGCTTTATTTCACGGGCATCTTTTGTGCGGTGCACCTCGAAGCGAAAAAACTCGGGTTAAAAGGCATTGCAAAAGAAGAGTTGCCCACATGGAAATATCTAGGAAAAAATTGCTTTTTGATTTTGCCACTCGTGCTCTTGGTGTGGCTTGTGGCAAGCGGTGCGCGCACGATGGCAGTGTCCGCGGCGCTCTCCATCGCAGGAGCGTTCATCATCGGCTTCATCAACTTTTTGCTCACCAACTGGCGCGAGCGTGAAGAAGGCAAAAGCTTCGGTGCTGTATTCGCTGACTCGATAAAGATTGCGCTTTGGACTGCATGCGATGCATTTGCGGCGGGCGCGAAAAACTCTATCTCTGTGGCTGTAGCGTGCGCGATGGCAGGCATGATTGCAGGCTGCATCACCATCACAGGCTTGGCTTCACTTCTCATAAACATCATCGTGATGGCAGCAGGAAACATGCTCATCGTGGGGCTCGTGCTTACCATGCTTTGCTGCATCATCTTAGGCATGGGCGTGCCCACCACCGCAAACTATTGCATCATGGCATCCACCTGTGCACCAATCCTCATGGCACTTGGCATTCCGCAAGTGGCATCACATTTCTTCGTGTTTTATTTCGGCATCGTGGCAGACATCACGCCGCCTGTTGCACTCGCGGCATATGCAGGCAGTGCCATCGCGAAAGCCACGCCAATGAAAACGGCGGTCAATGCGTCAAAGATTGCCATATCGGCGTTCATCGTGCCATATATCTTCGCATATTTCCCAGCGCTCATCTTGGAAGGGGGAGTGCCGATATATTTCAGCATCCTCAACGCCATCTGCGCGATGGGTGGCTTGTTCTGCGTGGCAGCAGCGTTTAACGGACACCTATTCGGAAAGATTAACCCGCTTTTGCGCATAGTGTCTTTTGTGGGCGGCGTGTGCTTCATGGTGCCACTTGCAGGCTTCACTGACACGTTGCCACTTGTGCTAAACGGTGTGGGAATAGTGGCGATTGTTTTGCTTGTGGTATGTCAAAAACTTCTCAGAAAAAATGACGATTCAAATTTCTAAAACAAGGGAGTGCTCTATGAGTGAAAACAAAGTGATATGGGTTTTGGGCGGCAAGGGAAACATCGGCTCTGAAATTGCTGCGTATGCGGAAACGCAAGGATACGACGTTGCCATCACCGATGTTGAGTTAAGTGTGACCGACGGAGCTCGAGTTGAGGCTTTTGCCACTGAATTGCGCCCCGATGCAATCATCAACTGCGCAGCCATTCGTCGCGATGCAACGAAAATCACCAATCGCATAAAGGCATATGAAACAAATGCGCTGGGGGCTAGGAATGTGGCGCTGGCCGCCAACGCCATCGATGCCACCGTGGTGCAGATATCTTCTGACGACGTGTATAACACGCGCCTGGATGAACCGGTGAACGAATTCGACACGCCGCACCCCAACACGCCCTATGGCAAAAGCAAGCGCGCGGGGGAAATGCAGGTGCGCGACACTACACAAAAACACATAATCGTGCGTTCAAGTTGGCTTTACAACACGAATGGTGGCATGTTGGCAGATGCCTTGCGTGCCGCACGAGCTGGCGAAAAATATGAGGCGCGCATGGATCAATTCGCGTGCCCCACGTCTATCAACCTTTATATGAAATATCTCTTCCGCATAATTGAGAGCGGAAATTTTGGAACGTTTCACATCGCCTCACAGGGAAAAACGAGTCGCTTTGAATTCTTGAGCATGGCTTTGACGCTCATGGGCTATAACCCGAGCGATGTGCTAGTTCCTAAAACGGAAATGCGTAGTGCCGAGAGCATTATCCTCGAGAGTTTGATGCTCGAGATGTTCGGCGCAGATATGCCCACATGGCAAGACGACTTGAAGAATTATTTGGAATACAAGGGATTGTTGAAAGATAAATAAACTTAAACAAAAGTTCAACTAGTTCAAGAGCGCACATATAGGGGAGCGTGAGTTGTGATGCGCACGCTGAGAGGCAATATCGATAATATGCTTCACTCTTCAGAAAAAATCGAAGTGGAATTTGAGCGTGCACGCACACTCGATGAGCGTTTGCACCCTCATGCTCATCTCTTAGGTGCGCACCCCCTGCGTGCCCCTCATGCTTACTTGCGTGGGCACGGCGACGATGCGATTCACGCTCACGGCAACGAGGTGGTGCGCTCGCATGGCGACGATGCCCCGCGCTCGCACACTCACGCATCTCACTACGCGCGTCCTTTCGCAAACCAACCCGAAAAGCAGAACTCAGCAGCCGCCAACCACCTCACACCCGAACAACTCGTGCACCTATGTCGAGCGCATTACATTTCTATCGATATCCCATTCATCTTCTGGCTCTTCGTCATCTGCTGCGTCATCGGTCTTTTCGGCGAAACACTCGTAAGTTACCCCATAGACGGCATCTGGAAAAACAGATCGGGGCTCATCTGGGGGCCGTTTAGCCCCATCTATGGTCTCGGTGGCGTTTTATTCACCATAGTTTTAAACAAATATTGGAAATGTTCTACGCCAGTTCAGTTTCTCGTGAGCGCCCTTGCAGGCGGGCTTGTCGAAGGCACTGCTGGTTTTCTGCTCAAAAATATCTTCGGCATCGTTGCGTGGTCATACTTAAATCACCCGCTGAATTTCGCAGGCTATACCAGTGTGCCCATGATGCTTGTTTGGGGCGTGTGCGGCACCGCGTGGTTTCGCGTGGCTCTGCCTGTTTTTTTTCGTTTGTATTCATATTGCAAAAAACATTTGAGCTCGCGTGTGTTCTATATATTCACAGTCATCTTTATGGCATATATGGCATTGGATATCACTTTTACGCTTTGCGGGTTTAATTGTTGGTATATGCGTTTGTGTGGTGAAGAGCAAAACACGCCCATCCAACAATTTTTTGCTAAAAATTACGACGATGACTATATGTCTTCGCAATTTGGTGCGCTTTCAATTCACCCCGAAATTGTTACACGTTGAAAATTTCACAATAAATACAACTTTTTTCTAATATAATTTTCTATTCAATTCTGAAGAAGGTGTGTGTTTTAGTGTGTGGTAAAAAACAATTGCGCGATGTATGCGCTGGCGACTTTTCTAAACCAGTTCTAAATGTTGGAATTGATGTTGGGTCTACCACCGTAAAAGTGGTGGTTTTAGATGTTTGCAGATTTGTGTCCGAAAAACAAGATTCAAACACGAACGAAAATTTTGATGTTACAGACGGGCAAACTTGCAAGGTTTTATATTCCACGTATGTGCGACATCATGCCAATCAGGCAGCATGTGTGCTTGACATCATGCGCGAGGTGACAGAGCGCTTTGACGGTGCGCCTATGCGTGCTGCAATTTGCGGCAGTGGTGCCATGGGGCTATCAGATGCTTTCAGTTTGCCTTTCGTTCAAGAAGTGGTGGCAAATTCCATTGCTATTCAAAAATATTACCCTAATGCGCGATGTGCCATAGAGTTGGGCGGGCAAGATGCGAAGATGATATTTTTCAGCGAGGGTCGCGATGGAAAACTCAATGTGAGCGATATGCGCATGAATGGCGCATGTGCTGGTGGCACGGGCGCGTTTATAGATGAGATAGCAACGCTTTTGCGCATTCCCGTTGAAAAGTTCAACGATTTTGCAGCACGTGGCACTCACGTATACGATGTGTCTGGCAGGTGCGGTGTGTATGCGAAAACTGACATTCAACCGCTCCTAAATCAAGGTGCGTCACGTGAAGATTTAGCGCTCTCCAGTTTTCATTCAATAGCAAAGCAAACGATAGGCGGCTTGGCACAAGGGCTTGACATCGTGCCTCCCGTAATATTTGAGGGCGGGCCGCTCACATTTAACCCTGAGTTAATAAGCGTGTTTGTGCAACGTTTGGGTTTGCATGAACATGAAGTGATTGTGCCTACGCACCCTGAAACGATTATTGCGCTCGGTGCTGCACTTTCGCTTAACACACTATTTTCTAGTGATTGTAGAGTGCTTGACCTTTCTTTGCTCGAGGCGGCTGTTAAAAATAAAACATATGAAAAATGCTCCATTTCCAAGCGAAGTCAAGTTTTCTTTAATTCAATTTCAAGGCGTGACGAATTCACCAATCGTGTAAAACTGCCTAAAGAACCGCATTTTTCGGGGTCTACTCTAAATTCCAGTTCAGGTGATTTTGCGTCAGAAACAATTAAGGCATATCTTGGAATAGATGGCGGCTCCACCACCACAAAATTTGTGCTTATAACGCCTGCGGGGCAGATGATTGATTCGTTTTATGCCAACAACGTGGGCGAGCCGCTAGATGTGGCGATAAGTGCTTTAATAGATATGCGCAAGCGTTTTCGTGCCGCAAATAAAAATTTGGAAATTTTGGGTGTGGGCACGACGGGATATGCAGAATCGCTTTTTGCAGAAGCTTTTTGTGCAGACTATCACGTGGTTGAAACTGTAGCCCATTTCTTTGCCTCAAAAACAGTTTGTCCCGATGTAAGTTTTATTTTAGACATCGGCGGACAAGACATGAAAGCTATGTGGATAGATAAAGGCGTTATCACAGATATAGTGGTAAATGAGGCGTGCAGCAGCGGTTGCGGTTCTTTCTTGGAAAATTTTGCAAACACGCTAAACATAGATGTGAGCGATATTGCTCGCATTGCTTTTGAGAGCAAAAATCCAGCTCAACTTGGAAGCAGATGCACCGTTTTTATGAACAGCAGCATCGTGAATGAACAAAAAAATGGGAAACTTCCCGCTGACATCATGGCTGGTCTTTGCAGAAGCATCATCGAAAATGTATTTACAAAAGTTATCCGCATATCCAACCCAGAGGTGTTGGGAGAGCGCATTGTGGTGCAAGGGGGCACATTCAAAAACGACGCAGTGCTTGCCGCATTTGAACAATTTGTGGGAAAACAAGTGCTGCGAGCACCTTATCCTGGGTTGATGGGTGCACTAGGCGTGGCTCTTTTGTGTGCGCAGAAGATGGGCGGTGCAGAACTAGATGTGTCAAAAAGGGTCAGCGCAAAATTTGATGTGCAAAAGACGGGCGGCGCAGAGTCTGACGCGCCAAAAAGTGGTAACTCAAAACCTGACGCGCCGAAAAGAGACAGCGCAAAAGTTAACACACAAAGCACGTTTATCGGTCTTGATGCCCTCGATAGTTTCACTTACAAACGAGAAAACAACCTCATCTGTCCTTTCTGTTCTAACAGGTGTAACAGAACGTGCATCACTTTTAGCAATGGCAAGAAATATATTACTGGAAATAGGTGTGCAAAAGGCGAAGTGTTGGGCAACAAAGATAGAGAGGATGTAAAAAAAGAATTGCAAATGCTCACTTGCAAACAAAATGCAATTCCAAATTTATTTGACGAGCGCGAGCAACTTCTCTTCAAAACTTGGGAACATAAACAAATCTTGCCTGCAAACCACATAAAGATAGGCATGCCTCGCACGCTTGCCAACTGGGATTGTGCACCTTTTTGGCGCGTGTTTTTCGAGAGCCTGGGCTTTGAGGTGGTGTTTAGCCCAAAAAGCACGCGCAAGATATACGAGAGCGGGCTTCATGCGGTGGCAAGTGACACCGTGTGTTTTCCCGCAAAACTCGTGCATGGACATGTGCGTTGGCTTGAGCGCGCGGGCGTGGATCGCATATTTATGCCCACCATCACCGTGGTGCCGAGTGAAAACGTGCACGACACCAGCGTGAGCATGTGTGCTGTGGTGAAGGGATACCCCATGGTGATGCGCAACTCAGATAATCCTGAGAAGTGGAGCCGCAACAAGAAACTGAGATACGACAATCCGCTCTGGCATTGGTATACAAAGGAAGATAGAAACAACCAGCTCACTTCTTGGATGAAAAAAATGTTCAATATTTCGCGTGATGATGCGCTGCTTGCCATATCGCAGGCGGATTCCGCGCAATCAGAATTTAGTCGTGCGCTTAAGATGCGCGGGCGCGAGGTTTTAGCACAACTTCGCGCGCAGAATAAATATGGCATAGTGTTGGCATCGCGGCCTTATCAAAATGATTCGCTCGTCAACCACGATTTACCTAAGTTATTTACCGATTTGGGCTACGCGGTGTTAAGCGCAGATTCCCTGCCTAGTGTAAATGAAGTCTCTCTTAAAAATTCGCTCATAGATATCACGAACAACTATCATGCGCGCATGTTGGCGAGTGCATTTATCACGGCAGAAAACACGCATCTTGAATATGTGCAGATAGTGAGCTTTGGGTGCGGTCATGATGCATATCTCACCGACGAAATCACTCGCATAATGCATGAGCTTTCCGACAAAAGCCCGCTTGTGTTGAAAGTTGATGAAAGCGATATAAAAGGCCCGCTTCGCATACGCGTGCGCAGTTTTATCGAGACGATAAACATGAAGCGTGCGGATGCGGGCGCGGATTTACAAGCGGATGCTGGCGCGCACGCGGGCGCGAAAGCAAAGGCGAGCGCAGAAGCGGGTGAACGCGTGGAAGCGGGTGCGAAAGCAGGTTTGCAGGCGGATGCTGGCGCGGGCGCAGATGTGCAGCCGGGCGCGTATGATAACCACCACCACCCGCAACCCCCGCAACTCAAAGACCCTTACCCACAAAAATTCACACACGCGAAAGCAAAAACATACACCGTGCTCTGTCCGAACACAAGCCATGCTTTTTGCCTTTTGATGTCGGCTGCATTTGCATCTCAAGGTCTTGTGATGGAGCCCTTGCCTGTGGGCTATGATGAAGCAATTCTCGCAGGAAAAAAATATGTGCACAACGACATCTGTTTTCCCTGTCAGATAGTTATAGGAGAAGCAATCGCAGCACTTCAAAGCGGAAAATATGACGTAAATAAAACGGCAGTGGCGATGGCTAAATATGTGGGTGATTGCCGTCTTACGCACTACAGCGCACTTTTGCGTCGCGCACTTGATGCGTGCGGTTTTGAGCAGGTGCCCATAATCACCAACGATGATGCTGACTATCACAACATTCATCTTGGTTTCAAGATGAATTTGCTCACGGCCTCGCGCATTGCATATGGCTTGCCTATGATAGATGCGCTCGAGGAACTTTTGCGCAAGATGCGCCCTTATGAACTTCATGCAGGAGATGCTGACAGAGCATTTAATCGCGCAATCGAGATAACCACTCAAGGCTTGCAAACTGGTGGCATTCGAGGTGCCAAGCGTGCGTTTGCGCAAGCAATTGAACTTATGCGAAACGTTGAATATGATCGTTCAAAGCTTCGTCCGCGCGTGCTTATTGTAGGGGAGTATCTCTTGAATTTTCACACGGGAGCCAACCACGACATCGAGCGATATCTTGAAAAAAATGGCATGGAGATAATCGAGGCGCGCATGACAGATGTGATTCGCAAGAGTTATTTTTACAAAGATGCGCAAAATAAAGAATATAAGTTGCACAAGTCGGCAGGCGAGCGCACACTTTTCACCATAGAAAACAACATATTCAACTTGGCGCACGATGCGACCGACAAAATAGCCTCTGTGCACCCGCTCTATGAGCCTGCGATGCGCATGCAAGATTTGGTGCGTGCGAGCGACCCTATCATTCACCATACTTTCGATGCGGGCGAGGGCGTGCTTATACCAGGCGAAATTTTGCACCATGCTTCGCGCGGGTGCAAAGCATTTGTAATATTGCAACCGTTCGGTTGCCTGCCCAATCACGTGGTGGGGCGCGGAATTGCAAAGCGCTTAAAGGAACTCTACCCAGATGTGCACATTTTGCCACTTGATTATGACCCCGATGTGAGTTTCGCGAACATCGAAAACAGATTACAGATGTTAATCATGAACGCAAAACGCGATTTTGCGAGTGAAAAAACGATAAGTAATACGAAAACTCAATAAAGCACAACCAATATATATGATGTTCATTTCAGTATTATGATGCACAGGATATTCAGACATCAATATAACTTCAAAATATGTCTGCACTTACACGAAAGCACAGACATAAGCGCAATCAATAAGCTGACCAAAACATTCATTTTGTTAGCAGTTCTTGATATTTATGAACTAGAAAATTTGATACTATTGGATTTCACCTATTTGGAAGTGGTGCGCCGTGAGGGAATCGAACCCGCGACCTTGGGATTAAAAGTCCCCTGCTCTACCAACTGAGCTAACGGCGCACTCTTTTTGCTTGCTTGAAAGCAAGCTCGCATATTCTGACGCATATGGGCAGTTTGGTCAAGAGTCAATTTTTTTATTTTCGTTTATGATTTCTTGTTTGGTTTAAGGGTCGATTGTAAGACTTAGTTTATTATTTTCTGCTCTATGTTTGACAATTAATCCTAAAGAAAAATATTCTTTAACCCACATAAACATCTGCATCTTTGTCGTTTTGTGGTGAATATTTGCTATATTCTCACAATTTTGCCTATTTAGATAAAATATGCAACGCTGTTTTTTGACCTGCGATAAAAGTTGCGGTTAAAGCTGCGATAAATGTTGTTTTGCGCGGCAGGCAACCGATAATCGTGCGACGGACGCCTAGAAAATTGTCCGACCCTCAGCGCTTCAAATAAAACAGACCAAACAGCAAAAACAAACAGCAAAACATAATATTTCATGGCTAAAACGCCGCAAAGGAGAAAAATTACATGGCAGTTAATTATGAAACGTTTGATGCAATAGATATAAACAACTTCGATGTTGTGGTTGTGGGTGCTGGCTTTGCTGGTGCAACGTGTGCTAGGCAACTGGCAGAACTTGGTCACAAAAAAATTCTAATCATCGAAAAACGCGCGCACATCGCAGGAAATATGTATGACGAAGAAGATGCGGCTGGCGTGCTTGTTCACAAATATGGGCCGCACATTTTCCACACAAACGATCAACGCGTGTTCAATTTTTTGCGCACATTCAGTGGTTTTCTGAACTATCAACACAGAGTTTTAGCAGACATTCACGGTGAATATATGCCAGTGCCTTTCAATAAAACTTCCATGGAATTCGCTTTTGGAAAAGAGCGCGGTGCGCTTCTGAACCAAAAACTAATCGACACCTTCGGCGATGAAACAAAAGTGACTATCACAGAACTTCGCGAGCAAGACGACCCAGAGCTAGCAGAAGTTGCAGATTACGTCTATAAAAATGTGTTTTTGTATTACACGCAAAAACAATGGGGGGTTAGCCCCGATGAGGTGGATCCATCTGTTGTGGCGCGTGTTCCTGTGCGCATAAGCACAGACGATAGATATTTTCAAGACAAATATCAAGGCATGCCCACTTTTGGGTATACAAAGCTATTCGAAGAAATGCTCGACCACGAAAACATCACCGTGTGTTTGAACACCGAGGCAGAAAGCGTGTTTGACCTCGTGTTTGAAAATGGCTCGGAAGACGCTCAAATATCAGCCATCGAAATCAAGGGCACACCGTTCACAGGTCCTATCATCTATACAGGACCGCTCGACGAGCTTTTCTTGGCAAGATTTGGCCGCTTGCCTTACAGAACGCTTGATTTTGTCTATGAAACACACGATGAAGAATTTGTTTTGCCATGTGGCACAGTGAATTACACAGTGTCTGAAGATTATACGCGCATCACAGAATTTAAGCACCTCACGATGCAGAAGTGCGATAAAACCACGATAATGAAAGAATATTCAAAGGCATACACCAATCCTGAGACTGAAATTCCCTATTACGCCATAATCAACGAGGAAAACAACGCGCACTACAACCGTTACCTAAACTTGACGAAAAGCCTCCCTAATTTTTACCCGCTGGGGCGTTTGGCGGAATATAGATATTACAACATGGATGTAATCGTTCGCCGAGCGCTGGATTTGGTGGCGCAACTTGTCTATGAAACAAAATAGGAGCAAGACGTGAGCGGGTCTAGGGTGATAACTTTTGCTGTGCCATGCTATAACTCTGCACAGTATATGGACAAATGCATTAAAAGTTTGTTGGTTTTGGGCGATGATATAGAAATCATCATCATAGATGATGGTTCCATGAAAGATGACACGCCACAAAAGGCAGACGATTGGCAAAAGTCTTATCCTGATGTGATTCGCGTAATTCACAAGGAAAATGGCGGACATGGCTCTGCTGTAAACGTGGGGCTAGATTTTGCCAGAGGCAGATATTTTAAAGTTGTGGATTCAGATGATTGGCTGGATGCCAGCGCAATGGCGCAAATCATGGAATATCTGCGGCTGCAAAGTGAATTGCAATTTCCCACAGATTTGGTGATAGGCAATTATGTCTATGAAAAAGTGCACGAAAACACGCGAAATGTTATGCATTACAGAAATGTATTTCCTCAAAACCGTGAATTTGGGTGGGGAGACATCAGGCGTTTTCGCCCCAGTCAATATTTGCTGATGCACTCTGTAATATATCGAACAGATTTACTGCGTGAAATAGGGCTGTTATTGCCCGAGCACTGTTTTTATGTGGACAACATCTTTGTATATGTGCCCTTGCCACACGTAAAAACCATGCGTTATTTTGACGTGGATATGTATAGATATTTTATAGGTCGCGAAGATCAGAGCGTAAACGAGAGCGTGATGATGAGTCGCATCGATCAGCAACTGCGTGTTACGCGCAAAATGATAGATGCAGTGAAGTTGCCAGAAGATATATCTCACATAAATTTGCTTCGATATATGCAAAATTATCTATCGATGATGATGTGCATATGCAGTGTTTTTTTGCGCATGCAAAACACTTCAGAGTCCGAAGCAGCGCGCATAGAAATTTGGAACTATCTGCTAAATCGCGACCCTGTGCTATATAAACACATAAGGATGAACATCTTAAATGCAGCAACAAACATCCCCACGCCACTCGGGCGAAAAGTTGGTGTTGCTGGCTATCACTTGGCGCAGAAGATTTTCAAATTCAACTAGGGCTTTAATTGGGGTTGTTTCAGCTAGAGTTTATGGTGCGAAAAAATCGTGCAGCGTGCCTTGTTCGCCAAGCAAATAAGGCGCATTTGTAAGGATGTTTTATGGCGAAAAAAAACGATGGGAAAACAAAAGATAACATCACGCAAAAAAGCATCGTTATTCGAGGTGCGCGTGAGCACAATCTCAAAAACGTAGACATAGACATCCCACGCGATAAACTTGTTGTCATCACGGGTTTGTCTGGCAGCGGGAAATCGAGTTTGGCTTTCGACACCATGTATGCAGAAGGTCAACGCAGATATGTGGAAAGCCTGTCTAGCTATGCTCGCATGTTTTTGGGTCAGATGAACAAGCCAGACCTAGATAGCATAGAAGGCTTATCTCCGGCTGTGTCGATAGATCAAAAAACTACCAGCAAAAACCCGCGCTCTACTGTTGGCACGACCACAGAAATATATGATTACTTGCGTTTGTTATATGCGCGCGTGGGCGTGCCTCATTGCCCTGAGTGTGGGCGTGAAATATCGCGCCAAACTACAGATCAGGTGGCAGACGCCATATTGGCGCTTGCGTGCGATTGCACAGATGAAACATCTGCCGCCGATGCTGCCACAGATGCGGCATGCGCCACAAACACTGCCGCTGACAGCGCACAACATTCAGCCGACGACGCCGCCAACATCACCACAGACACCACCAAGCGCTCAAACACCCCAGATGTGCGCGCCATAATCATGGCACCAGTGGTTGCGGGCAAAAAGGGCGAATTCACGAAACTTTTTGAAGACTTGATGCATGAGGGTTTTAGCCGCGTGCGCATAGATGGCGAAATTGTGCGCCTAGATTCTGCGCCAAAAAAACTGAATAAAAATATTAAGCATTTCATAGATGTGGTGGTCGATCGCGTGGCGCTAAAACCTGGCTCGCTTACACGCATTGCAGAGGCAGTTGAGGTGGCAACAAGCATCGCAGAAGGTCGTGTGCTGGTGCAAGTGGTTAAAAAGCACAGCGAGAAAGACATCAAAAATAAAAACAATAAAAGCGAAGGACAAAGCACAAAAGAGGTTAGCTCTGGTGCAAAGGGTGGTTTGCCTGAAAACGAATATCTGTTTAATTTGGCACTTGCTTGCCCTGAGCATGGTCATTCCATGGATGAGTTGCAACCGCGTGATTTTTCGTTCAACGCGCCTTATGGTGCTTGTCCCGATTGCACGGGCATAGGCTCTCGCGATGAAGTGGAAGCTTCGTTGGTGGTGCCTGACCCATCGCTAACTATAAGTCAGGGTTGCGTTGCACCTTTCAAGAGTGGAAACTATTACCCGCAAGTTTTAGCGGCAGTGGCCAGGCACGTGGGCACAGATGAAAACACGCCTTGGGAAGACATGACCAGAAACCAACAACACGCCCTTATGCATGGTCTTGGAAAAGAAAAAGTGCGCGTGAACTATGTGACGGTTGATGGCAGACATACATATTGGAACATTACATGGAATGGCGTTTTAGATGCTGTGCGTGAGCGTTACGCGGATGCGAAAACAGACAGACAGCGCGAACGCTTGGGCGCATATTTCGCTACAATTCCTTGCTCTACGTGCAATGGGCGCAGACTAAAGCCTGAAATTTTGGCGGTTACCATAAATGGAAAATCTATCATCGATGTTTGTGAAATGAGTGCTCGTAAATCTTGTGAATTTTTCGAGAACCTAAAGTTCACGGGCGCTGCAGGCACCATCGCCAACCCCATCGTAAAAGAAATCTATGCCAGGTTGCGTTTCTTGGTGGATGTGGGGCTTGATTATTTAACGCTCGATCGCGCTACCGCCACGCTATCTGGCGGTGAGGCTCAGCGCATTCGCCTGGCCACACAGATTGGTGCGGGACTTATGGGCGTGTTGTATATCTTAGATGAACCTTCCATCGGCTTGCACCAGCGCGACAACGAAAGGCTGATTGCAACACTTGAGCGCCTGCGCGACATGGGAAACACTGTGGTGGTGGTGGAACACGACGAAGACACCATTCGCAGCGCAGATTTCGTGGTGGATATGGGCCCGGGTGCGGGCGCGTGTGGGGGAGAGGTGGTGGCTTTTGGCACGCCTGCACAGGTGGCGCGTGCGAAAAATTCGTATACGGCAGATTATCTATCTGGAAGGCGAAAAATTGAAGTGCCGCCTGAGCGCAGACGCCCAAAGCGTGGGTGTGTGGTTTTGTCTGGTGCGCGTGAAAACAACTTGCAAAATGTTACATTGCGCGTGCCTGTGGGCACATTGAGCGTGGTCGCAGGCGTGTCAGGCAGTGGAAAATCCAGCCTTGTGAGCGACACTTTGGCACCTGCCTTGGCCAACAGGTTAAATCATGCGCATAAACGTTGCGGCACATATAAAAAGCTAACGGGCTTAGATGAACTTGAAAAAGTTGTGATCATCGATCAGTCGCCCATCGGTCGCACTCCGCGTTCAAACCCTGCCACATATGTGGGCATCTGGGATGACATTCGCGCTTTGTTTGCAAGCACCCAAGAGGCCAAAGCGCGTGGTTATGCGCCAGGTCGCTTTAGTTTCAACGTAAAAGGTGGCAGGTGCGAGAAGTGCAAAGGTGATGGTCAGATAAAAATCGAGATGCACTTTTTGCCTGATATCTATGTGCCATGTGAAGCGTGTGATGCAAAAAGATATAACCGCGAAACGCTGCAAGTGCTATATCGTGGAAAATCCATCGCAGATGTTTTAGATTTAAGCGTGGAAGAAGCACTAGATTTCTTCAAAAACATTCCAGCTCTAAAGCGCAAGTTGAAAACGCTTTTCGATGTGGGGCTGGGCTATATCAGGTTGGGTCAGCCTGCCACCACGCTATCTGGCGGCGAAGCTCAGCGCATAAAGCTTTCAAGCGAATTGCAGCGAGTTAACACTGGCAAGAGTTTTTATATCTTAGACGAACCGACCACAGGCTTGCACTTTGAAGATGTGCGGCAGTTGCTTTTAGTTTTGCAACGTTTGGTGGATGCGGGAAACACTGTGTTGGTGATAGAGCACAACTTAGATGTAATTAAGTGTGCAGACCACATAATAGATTTAGGTCCAGAGGGCGGGTCTGGCGGAGGCGAAATTGTGGCGAGTGGCACACCAGAGGCGGTGGCTAAAGTTGAAGACAGCCACACGGGGCGTTTTTTGCGCAAGGTCTTGGGCGAATAGATTTTCTTTTAGTTGTGGTGGTGCAAAGCAGTGCTGAAGATGACTTTTTCACATAAAAGTAGCAACGTTAAAAAGTTGCAATGTCAATAGACATTAGGGATATGCGATTTTTATGTCTTCTGCTCTGAGAAATAGACTTGCATTAATCATTTTCTTTTTGCTTATGGCGTTTGGCGGCTTGTGCATTGTTGTATATATCGTGGTGGGGCATGGCTGGAATTATGCGGCCACAGAAATTGATGACACATCTGGAAACATGCAAGAATATTTGGTGGTGGTATTTGATGGCACATCGCCAAAAGAAAGAAAAGCAAGTGCCGCTCAAGGCAAAAACAAAAACTCTGCCAATCAAAACAACCAAAACACATCAAATTCAAGCAACTCAAACAGTTCAAACAATTCCAATAACACCAACAATCAAAACACAATTCAGCAGGGAATAGGCGAACAAATACAGCGATTTTTTGATCTGGATACGTCTTCAGATGCAACGCAAGATGAAAGAGAAGAGATAGACAACAACCCGATTATGACAAACGATGTTTCGTCTCAAGCAACACTCGGAGATGTTTTGGCCAGCTATAACGAAAAAGGTGCAGATGTTTTATCGTTGTATTCGCGCGATGTGTCGCATTATTCAAGCGGCAATATTTATTACAAGGGCAGCTATACGGTGGGCGTGCTCGGGCTTAGTGAAATAGAGAGCTATAAGCAGGTGCAAGCAAAGATAGACGACTTGCGCACGCGTGGGGCAAACGTTGTTGTTGTCTTGACCTCGAGATCTTCCATGTTGGCTGCCACATCTGGAGTGAATGTTTGCATAGAAGTTGGCGGCAGCACGCAAACGGTTGAATCGTTTGTTGACCACGGCATGTTGACTGTAAAAACGTCTGTCGTGGGCACTATTGATGCAGTAATTTTGTCTCCCAATCACATCGTTAGCGCAAAGATGCTCTAAGGTTTTTGTTTTGTAACTTTAAGTTGAAAAGCGCAGAATCTGTTTTGATGTGTCGGTTTTTGTTGTTGCAGCTTTTCTTGTGCCCGTTTGCGCTGGGTTATGTTGAATTGCGCCTGTCTGCGCCAGGTTGCGCTGTGTTTTGCTAAATCGCGTCCGAATGCGTTCGCCTGCGCTGCTTTCCATCGGGTTGCGCCCGCTTGCGCCAGTTTTCATAGTGCTGCGCTGAAAGTCAACTTAAATTACCCAACATTTTTTCTGAAATTTAATGTTTCTTTTAATTGCTCTTTTTAGCATTTCACTCGTCGTTAAATATTCGGCAAAAAGCAATAGTTGAAATATGTAAGGATAAAAAAGATGAAAGCAAACACTAAATATGCAAATACAACACGTTGCTTGCAAGGCGCACAAAATAGTCAAGCGAAAAACAATTACGATTCAGTGTTTAAGCGCACCGAGAAAAAATATTGTTTGAATGCAAAACAATATAGAGCCGCCATTGCGTGCATATCGCATCATATGCAGCCTGATGTTTACGCACAAACAGTGGTAAACAGCTTATATTTTGACACTCCAGACAGCCAACTGATAAGACGCTCGCTTGAAAAGCCTATCTATAAAGAAAAGTTTCGCGTGCGCTTTTATGGTGAAGTGCAAACAACAACGAATGAATGCGGTGGCGCCACGGCTAACCCAGACCAGGTGTTCATAGAGTTGAAAAAGAAATATAAAGGTGTGGTATACAAACGCAGACTTGCTCTTGCGCCAAGCGTTGCACGCGAGTTTTTGCAAGGCGGGCGCATAGAGAGCACACACCCTTTATCGCAACAAGAAAAACAAGTTGCAATGGAAATTCAAGCATTTTTGAACAGGTGGGAAAACCTTCAGCCTGCCATGATAACGCGATGTGTGCGCAATGCATATAAAGACTTGAATAGTCAGCTGCGCATTACCTTCGATTCACAGCTATATGCTGCGCGTCCTGTGGGCGATATTTTCGCTTTTCAGATGGAAAAACCTGAGATGAAACTTCTGGGGCAAAATCAGGTGCTCATGGAAATTAAACAGGCGGGAGGGTTGCCTCTTTGGCTGGTTCATATGCTCTCGGAAAACCGCGCCTACCCGACATCATTTTCAAAATATGGCGCTGCTTACAAACAACAACTTAAAAACAACAGCTTGCAAAAAGTGAACAAAGAGCCGCTGCCCGCAAAAACCAACTCATGAAAAGCAGTTTACAAAAACCAACTTATGAAAAGCGGCGCGTAAAAAAATAACTCAAAAAAGCGGCTCACAAAAACCAACTAACAAAAAATAACTCATATAAACAGCTTTCGATAAAAGGAGTTCAGTAATGTTTGACATCATGTTTTCTTCTGTTTTAGGCACTACAGAATCTGTTGTAGCAAGTGTAACTACAGGCGCATTCTTGCTTTGCTGTGTGGCATCTTTGGTCTTGGGCGCACTAAGTGCCGTGATTTATACTTTTCGCCATAAATATTCGCGAAATTTTGTGCTAACGCTGGCACTATTGCCTTTGGTGGTGCAAATGGTAATCACGCTGGTGAACGGCAATCTGGGTGCTGGAATTGCCGTTATGGGCGTGTTTAACTTGGTGCGCTTTCGCAGCGTTCCAGGCAGCGCAAAAGATATAGGCGCAGTCTTTTTTGCCATGGCCATAGGGCTTGCAACTGGCATGGGATATTTGACGCTGGCAGTTTTGTTCACTGTGATAATGGGCATTGCAAACATCGCATATGTTTTATCGCCCTTTGCGCGCCAGCAAAGCGTCGAGCGCGAGTTGCACATAACAGTGCCCGAAGACCTTGAATTTGAAGGCGTTTTTGAGAAGGTTTTGCAACGTTACACAGAAAGTTACGAATTGGTGCAAGTAAAAACGTCGAATATGGGCAGCCTATACGATTTGGCATATTCAATAAAACTGAACGCAGACGCCAGCATAAAAGAGCTCATAGACGAGCTGCGTTGCCACAACGGAAACTTGAAAATAGCATTTTTGCCAGTGCAAAAAACGCGCGAGTCGCTCTAGATAGTTGCATAATTTTTAGGAGGTGTTTTATATGAAAAGCATAAAACAAATTGTAAACAAGATTTTTATATTCACTTTATGTTTTGCTTTGATAATTTCTATAACAGGGTGCAGCTCTTCTGCAAATAATGTCAAAAAAGACGCGGAAACAAACGGGGCAGACAATGCCCAAATAAATATCAGCAGCGATTTAGCTTCGTATGACCTGGAATATTCCAAACGCGATTTGAATGGAACATATGACGCTGAAGGTGCTATATATGTTTCGCTTTCAGACAATGCCACTTCGGCTAAAACATCACAGGGCGTTGAAACTTCAAGTGTTAGTGTGAGTGGCAACAATGTTACCATCACGCAAGCGGGAACATATGTGTTGAGTGGAAAATTGAGCGATGGATGTGTGTTTGTAGACATCAGCAAGGAAGAAAAGTGTCAGTTGGTGTTGAATGGCGTTACTATGAGCAACAACAGCGGGCCTTGCATCTATGTTAAATCTGCCGATAAATCGTTTATAACACTTGCCGAAGGCTCGCAAAACACTCTAAGCGATGGTGAAAACTATGAATTAAACGAAGACGAAGAGCCCACAGCCACAATTTTCAGCAAAGACGACTTGACGTTGAACGGTGCGGGTTCTTTGAATATCACAGCCAACTATCGCCATGCCATTCGCAGCAAAGATGACTTGATTATCACAGGTGGTGCGTATGTGATAAAGGCTGCAGAAGATGCGTTGAATGGCAAGGATTGTCTGAAAATTTGCGATGGCACGTTTGAAATCACAAGCGGTGAAGACGCGCTGAAAAGTTCTAATGACAGCGAAGAGGGACGCGGTTTTGTTAACATAGATGGCGGCAACTTCACCATTTCTGCGGGAGATGATGCAGTTCATGCAGAAACGCTGATGCGCATTTCAGGTGGCACGGTGAACATTCTTACATGTTATGAGGGCTATGAGGGGGCTGTGGTGCGCATCGATGGCGGAGATACTCGCATCGTGGCCACAGATGATGGCATAAACGCAGCAACGGGAAACACTTCTGAGGGCGCCGATGGTGCAGGCGGCATGGAGAAAGGCGCAAAAGATTTAGGGGGTGCAGACAAAAATGCAGGTGGTGCTGATGGCGCCAATGGTTCAGGTGGCATGGGTGGCGGCACTGGTGATGCTGGTACCGATGGCGCCAATGGTTCAGGCGGCACAACACCACCCAGCGATCAAAAAATGTCGCCACGTGATGGTAATATGAAAGAACCTGGTGGCGCGGAAAACAACTCTGATAACAACATGACCCCGCCTGATGCGAATAATTCCACACCGCCTGATGCGCGTGGCGGTGCGTCAGATTCACAGGGCAACGCACCTGACACAAACAACTCTACGCCACCAGATGCGAAAGGCGGTGCACCCGATATGCAAGGCAACGCCCCAGATGCGAAAGGCAATGCGCCCGATGCACAGGGCACCAATCCAGCTGCAAATTCTTCGCTAAAAATCATTATAACTGGCGGCAATACATATGTGTCTGCAACAGGCGATGGCCTGGATAGCAATGGAGACATAGAGATAAGTGGCGGCACACTTGTTGTGGAAGGGCCAACTTCTAAAGACGATGGTTTCTTTGATTATGATGGCAGTGCCACTATCACTGGTGGCAATGTGTTGATGGTGGGCAGCACTTCTATGGTGCAAAATTTCTCGAGCGGCACTCAGGCATTCGCGATGCAATCTGTTAGTGGAAATTCTGGGCAAAGTGTAAAATTGCAAAATGCCCAGGGAAGCGATGTGGCATCATTTGTGGCTACTAAAAACTTCCAAGTTGTGCTGGCAAGCATAAATGGTGCTGTTGAGGGCGACACATTTTCAGTGAAGATAGGCGACACAAGCACCGAAATGAGTGCTTCCACCACACCGACCAATAGCGGCTTTGGAGGCATGGGCAGCGGTGGTGGTGCAGGTCACGGTGGCACTGGCGGTGATGCTGGTCGCGGCGGCGGTGGTGATGCTGGTCGCGGCGGCGGCATGAGTGGCGCAGGTTACAGCGGCACTGGCACCAGTCAAGGCGCCACCACGAGCACTACAGACGCTCGAAGCAACGCTGGCTTGCGCGAGATTACAAAAAACAATGAAGGCGAGGCATAGATGTTACTCACGATAGACACAGGCAACACGCATACCGTCATCGGGCTTTGGGACGCTGCACCCAGCGCCCCAAAACACACAAATTCAACAAGCGCGAAAATTTCACCTAAACCATTTACTTGGCAAAAAATATGCACTTGGCGTCTGTCTACTCAAAAATGTTGCACAGCCGATGAAATAATCGTAAAGGTGAGCACGCTGATTTCAACTAAAAATCTGTGCGCAGACAACATCAAGGCAGCCATGATGTGCAGCGTGGTGCCGCGCCTAACAGCAAATTGGAGCGAGGCTTTGCAAACATATCTAGGCATAGACGTGCAACTTTGCACAGCAAAGGCTCTGGGCAGCGCGTTTGCCTGTTCATATCCTTACCCACACGAAATTGGCATGGATTATATCGCAGATGCTCTGGGCGCCTTGCACATATACGGAGCACCCGTTGTGGTGTTCGACTTTGGCACTGCAACCAATATCTCTGTCGTGGATGAGCGGGGCATATTTAAAGGCGGCATAATTGCTCCAGGCGTTGAAACTGGCGCTGCCGCGCTTTTCAGCAAAGCCACCCAGCTTACTTCTGTGGCGTTGCGCGCGCCTGAGCACGTGGTAGGGCAAAGCACAGATGAGTGCATCCGCGCAGGCGTTGTTTTGGGAGAAGCTGCGCGCGTTGACGGGCTTGTGCAAATGATATTTGATGAGTTGGGCTATTCTGCTCCCGTTATTGCAACGGGCGGGCTATCGCACGTTGTGGGTCAATACACAAAAACGATCACAGACGTGAACGCCGATCTTACTTTGCAAGGCTTATGCGTGGCTTTCGACGAAATTAACGCGACAAAATGAATTCGACGAAATGAACGCGGCGAAATGAAGCAGTTAAATGAGCGCGGCGAAATAAATGTGCTGAAGTGAACGCGGCGAAATGAATGCGGCAAAATGAGCAAATAGCAGGGTGTGTGTCAAACAGATTTTTGGCAAGTGCTGCTGCAACATGAAAACACGCCCTGAAAATCGCTTTACACCCATTAGTGAAACAACAGATTAAAAATGTGTTGTAAACTTGTCTTCTCAGGGTTTCAAAATTGTTATACAGAGAAGAAAAACGTGGAGTTATAGGAGTTTTAAATGCAATCAGATATTGAAATTGCACAAAGTGTTGAATTAAAAAACATAACAGACATTGCGAAAAGCGTTGGCATTCCAGATGAATATTTGGAATGTTATGGAAAATATAAAGCAAAAGTTGATTACAA
>CAVEFW010000211.1:0-25089 GCA_963615035.1 Phocaeicola dorei | reverse complement strand
CACTGAAACTGGCAGGAATTGAAGTGGAATCTCAGGGGGAAATTGCAAAGGGATTTTACAAAGAAAATAATCTTTCAAAATTGGTAGATTTGATTGTGCCTAGTGCTAAACAATTTCAAGAAAACAAGCAGAAGTGCTTGTTCATCACGGCTAAAACGACGCTGAGAGAACGATGGCAAGAAATTCCTGAAGAAATGAGCAGGACGGGCATAAACATTGCATATCTGGCAACTTTAGACGAAGGAATTTCTAAAAATGTTGAAACTCTGCTCTATGAGGGAAACATAGTTATCACTACCACTAAGGGCATTAAAGAGAAATGTTATCAAGAAAACAGCAGGATAATCACTTTTGAGGATTTGTTTGAAATTGCCAAGAGTTTGCGAAAGTGATGCGTGCATAAAGCAAGGCTGCACAGAAACACAGACACACGAGGAAAAATCAACTGGACACAAAAAAAAGATCAACTGGGATGACCAACCAGAAAATTAACTCTAGAAAATTAACACCAAAATCGCGCAGCAAACAAGGCGCAAGCAAGGCTGTTATAGATAAGTTCTCGGGTGATCAACTTTAAAAGTTTTATAGATCGTGGGGACATTTTCTAGACACTCCAGGCTACAAAGCCTAATGATAAACTATGCGCCTTTGAGCTAAATCGACCTAGAAATCTCTTGATTGTTTTAAGTAACAAACCGCGCCAGTTCATAAATATTCAACTGGTCGCGCGAAAATAACACTTTCTTGCAAGCGTTTTGATTACTTGCTCCACTTGCATTCGATGTTCATAACAGACGCAGGCATGCCGATAAAACTTATATCAAATTTAAGACTTGGCTCTGCTTTTGTGCTCGCGCTGTGAATGCGAAACTGCAGTTGCCACCCACGATTTAAATACATCTCAATAGTGTTGCTGCTCTTTTTGCCATTTCTTTTAGTTTTGAATTGCATCGCAACTATTTCTGTTGGCAAATCCAACACGGGCACCGTAAAAGCCGAAAACTTCGTTTTGCTGGGTTTATTTAGCGTGCCGTAAATATTGAACGTATGAATCAGCGTTAAATGCAGGTTATCATGGCTTACAATTTTGTAGTAATCTTTTCTGCCAACTAGATATTCAATCATTTTCCTCGGAATTTGTTTGTCCTTTTTGCTAGCGCGATTTATTTCTGCCATAAATGCCTCAAGCAAAGGAACATAAACAGTGCTATTTTTATCTTTGATGTCAGACCACCTTGTGCCTTTTGTCTTTTCTTGCTTTAAGAAATCAAAGACCGGCTTAACTGCTTCCCAATATTTGCTGCTACAAGGCACACCGAACCACTCATTGCCAAAATCTAGTTTATAACTTAGGCGAGAATGTTTGACTGCATTGTGGTTGTGCTTGATGCTCAATCCTATTTCCCACGCCACCGCATCTCTTTTTAGCAAAATGTCTCGCACGTCCCCTGCAACACCTGCGTCATCACTTTGAAATTCAAGCACGAGTTTATC
Organism: Phocaeicola dorei; assembly: GCA_963615035.1. GTDB lineage: Bacteria > Actinomycetota > Coriobacteriia > Coriobacteriales > Eggerthellaceae > CAVEFW01. The sequence continues at coordinate 23,595 of CAVEFW010000211.1, read as the reverse complement.
TTCTTTAGCTTTTGAATTGGATGTCTTGTTTGCCTGTCCGCTTAAATCTTCGGATATTTTTGGTTCTAGTTCTAGAATTGCACAAATAGTTGAACTGGCAGAAGTAATGAATAATTCCTGAACTTCCCCCGATATGCAATTCCACGCACTCTCGTTTGCTTTCCAGCTTGAATTTTTCTCAATTTCAACACGTCTAATGTCTTTAATGTTGTCGCGCAAAATATTTATGAAAGCATATTCATAAGCGCGGCCGTTATTGTTGCTGCGATTTGACATGAAGCCCCCTTACTTTTCCTCTTTCGCCTTCAAATGCGCAGATATGGCAAGTGCAATTTCGTATGCAAGGTTGACTGGCACCGCGTTGCCTATCATCTTATATGCCGTGTTAACGTCGCTATATATGAATTTGAAACTGTCTGGAAAGCCTTGAATTCTGGCGATTTCGCGCACCGTCATTCGCCTGTAGAGATTTTCGTATCCAGGAGCGAACCTGCAATCATTTTTGCCTACTTTAATCATCTTGGGAGCGCAAGGGTGAAGTTGACATTGTCTGCCTGAGGCCTGCACGGTGTAAGCCTGTTCATCCCAATCCTTAACACGATTTCTGCTCATAAAAATCGTGGAATACGAGCCTGTAAAATATTCGTTGTTGTTTATGGCGCATGGGTTGTGTTTGTTTTTCTCGGCTGCTGGAACAGCGCTTTCTTGTAAGTCCCAGATAACGTCTCGAAGTGTGAGTTTCTTATCATCTTCAACAGTGGAACCCACAGGAAACGTAAAGTTTATGTTTAAGTCTTTGCGAAACCCGATGTAGAACACTCTTTTGCGCTCTTGTGCCACACCGTAGTCTTTCGCGTTAACTAAATTGAGAGACACGTCATATCCAGCTTCGCTAAATAACCCGAGTATGTTTTGCACTGCCTTGCTGTGTCTTTTTGAGAGCATGCCGCTCACGTTTTCTGCGAGAAAAAACTTAGGGTTAAATTCTTTTAAGATGCGAATGTAGTCGAAGAACAGTTGCCCGCGTTCATCTTCTATGCCTTTAAGAGACCCTGCCTCCGACCAAGACTGACAAGGCGGACCGCCTATTATTCCGTCGATTGTGGGTGCTTCATTGTTTTTTAATTTTGCGGATTTTTTGGCTGTTGTTTCTGTGGGTTTTTTGTTGCACGTGCAAGCGTTCGCATCGTCGTGCGGCACGCGAAGCACTTCATCACACAAGCCCCCACAAATATACTTTTGAATGTCGCTTTTCGTGATGTTTCTAATATCTCCCTCGATAAGATGAGTTCTTGGATGATTAACTTTGAAAGTTTCATAGATCGTGGGGTCAAATTCGTTTGCCACGGGGATATTGAAACCAGCACGCTCGAACCCTAAGTCAAGACCACCACAACCGCTAAATAGGCTGATTACGTTCATTGGTGGTTCCTTTCTTTGTTTCTTTTTTAATGTGGGCATTTTATTTATAAGCTGATTTGTAAAACAAGGTTTTTAATTATAGAACAAGCCCTGCCGATGCGTGCCTAATAAACAAGCTCGTCAAATTGCTTGCGAAAGTAATGCGTGCATAAAGCAAGGCTGCACAGAAACACAGACACACGAGGGAAAACCCAACTGGACACGAAGAAAAAAAAATCGACTGGGATGGCTAACTAGAAAATTAACTCTAGAAAATCAACACCAAAATCGCGTAGCAAACAAGGCTCAAGCAAGACTCAAAAAACTTATGCTGAAAAACCAAAAATACACGCTATAATGTGCCTTGCATTTTAAGCGGCTGCGTTTATGTTTTTTGTTGCGTTTCGATAAAGTGAGCGCATCATGCAAAAAATTTTAACGCCTGATTTTGTGATTTAGTGCAATTTATCTTGCGGGTGTCGCCAAGTGGTAAGGCATGAGCTTCCCAAGCTCACATGCGCGGGTTCGAGTCCCGTCACCCGCTCCATTCCTCTTTTTTGACTGCTGGATTAGTTCGATTATTGACTTAGACGCAAAAATGTTAACTCAGGCACGCTGAGTTTTTAGCTTAAACACGTAAAATCGCCACTCACGCAACCCTACAAATTTGCATCATCTTCGCAATCCTTTAGCTTTTGAGCATCTTCCTCAAATCGTTTTTCTGCAAGTTTCATCTGTTCACGAACAGCATCATGACCTGTGCCACCTTGCGTGTTGCGGCGACGAACCACCTCATCTATATCAACCGCACGCAGAGCATCTGGCTCGAACAATTCGTGCGCTGCGTGCAGATCTTTCGCTGTTAAGTCTTGCAGAGTTTTTCCCTGCTTTTCGCACTCCAAAACCAGCGCACCCACAACGCCATGTGCTTCGCGAAAAGGCATTCCGCGCCCCACCAGATAATCTGCCAAGTCGGTGGCAGCCATAAATCCGCCTTGTGCGCCTGCCCGCATGTTTTCGGCGCAAACACTCATTGTTGACACCATGCCGCTCATCACAGCAAGCGATGCGTCCAGCGTGTCCACCGCGTCAAATGCGCCTTCTTTGTCTTCTTGCATGTCTTTGTTGTAAGCCAGCGGCAACGCCTTCATCACCACCAAAAGCTGCACAAGCGAGCCGTAAACTCGCCCCGTTTTCCCGCGAATGAGCTCGGCGAAATCTGGATTTTTCTTTTGCGGCATAATGCTTGAGCCCGTGGAATAGGCGTCTGAGAGGCGAATAAATCGAAATTCATCGCTCGACCAATAGATGATTTCTTCGCACAAACGCGAAAGGTGCATCATGCAAACGCTGCACGCATAAGTTAGATCTAGCAAAAAATCGCGGTCGCTCACGGCATCCATGCTATTTGGATAGATGTTTGAAAACCCGAGCTCTGCCGCCACGGCTTTTCTGTCTAGCGGATAGGTAGTGCCCGCCAGCGCCGCGCTGCCCAAAGGCAGAGCATCTGAGGCATTGTATGCGTTTTGCAAGCGCGCAAAATCGCGCGTGAACATCCAATAATATGCGAGCATATGGTGCGAAAACAACACAGGCTGCGCCTTTTGCATGTGGGTGTATCCAGGCATAACAACGCCGAAATTTTCCTTTGCTTGACTTAGCAGAGCCTCGCGCATATTCATCACACGGCGCATCAGGCAATTTGTCAAATGTTTGCAATGTAAATGAGCGTCTGTGGCAACTTGATCATTTCTGCTTCTTGCTGTGTGCAGCCTGGCACCTGCACTTCCTATGCGCTGTGTGAGCTCGCGTTCTATGCTCATGTGAATGTCTTCGTCTTCGATGTTGAAGTTATGCGTGCCAGCCTCGATTTCTTTGGCGATATCTCCAAGAGCTTCGCATATTTGCTGCGCATCAGGCTTTTCTATCACACCTTGCTTAGCCAACATGTGTGCGTGAGCCATGCTGCCCGCAATGTCTTCTCGCCACATTTGCTTGTCCACTGGCAAACTTGCCCCGAAGGCATTTGTGAATTCTGAAGGCGAATCTTCAAACCTGCCGCCCCAAAGTGCTTCATTTTTTTGTTGCATGACTTGCTCCTTGCTTTTTTGTGTGTTGTTTTATTGTTGTGTGACTTGCTTGTTTTGTTCGCTTGTTTTGTTCGCTTGTTTGCCATGGCGTTTTCGCCGTGCGCCTTGTAATTTTTGTGTTTTGTTGGCTTTACTTGCGGCAAGCCGCATTTAATTTTAGAGATTTTACCACGCCATCACCACGCCACCTTGATGTTTTCCCCATCGCAAAATCTCAGAAAAATTTTTTAACAAATATATTGCACTATTTTCAAAATGTGATTATAATACGAACAAATGTTTGTTTTATTTAATTTGCGTGGCTTAAAACAGGCGCGTGCGTGCGTGCATGATTTAAACTCAATTAATGGTGCATGATTTACCCTAACTGAAAAAGTTTAGGGTGAGTGCTAAATGAATAATAACTATAATAAGCGGCTAATTGAAACGCAGGATGCGCGTTTAAGAAAGTGCATCTTATATAAAGAACAATGAGGAGCAAAATGAATGCAAAACTAAAGCGCAGACTTGTTGTGGTCACAGGCGTGATTGTCATCGTGCTTTTGTTGGTGCTGGCGTTTGTGGGCAGCAATGGTGCGGCACGCGCAACCACTATAAGCGAAGCTGTGAGCGGCAATTTTATAGGTCAAAAAGTGCAGGTGAGCGGCAATGTTGTGGAAAATTCATATGAAATTCGCGACAATGTTTTAACTTTTTGCATATATGACAAAGAATCAGGCGACGCAGAACAGTTGCGCGTGCGAAGCGAAAGCAGCGTGTCTTCCACTTTTGGAAACGACGTCACGGCAATATGCACAGGCAAGATAGACGAATCTGGCGTTTTACAGACCACTGAACCTATAGTTACAAAGTGTCCCTCGAAATATGAAAGCAACACAAGCGCACTTTCAGTGGAACAACTTATTGGATATGGATCAAGCATCGAAGGAAAAACTGTGAAAGTGACTGGCGTTGTGCAAGGCAACGTAAACTCAGTTGAATCGGACATGCGATTTGCGCTGGCTGATGAACTTGATTCGCAAAAGGTGGTGTTTGTGAAATATACAGGTGCGCTGCCCGACGATGTGTCTGCGGGTGAGGTTTTAGTGCTAACAGGCAGCATGGAAGATAGCGGCGCATTTTTGGCTAGCGATGTGGCTTTGTCAAATTAGCTTGGAAGGACAAATATGGCTAGTGTTGGATTTATAGGATTGGTGGTTGCTTTCGCGGGTGCGCTTGCAGCCGTTGTGTGTTTGCTTGTAAGCATAATCAAAAAAGATGCGGTTTATAACGCAGCAAACGCAGCCGCAAACGCCGCAGAAGATGATGCACGTCTGGGTTGTGCTGAAACGCGCTCGAGTGCAGAAACGCGCTCGCCTGCGCAAACATGCTCGAGCACTCAAACGCGCCAGACTGCACAAACATGTTCAAGCGCAGAGAAAATCGCACGCGCAGGGCACATCGCCACATTTGTGGTGTGTGCCGCGCTTACGCTTTGTTGTGGCGTGTTGGTATATTGCTTTTTCGCGGGCGACTATTCCATATCTTATGTGTTAAACCAACATTCATCTTCCACAGATTCATTTGCGTGGTTCTATAAATTGTCTGGTCTTTGGGCAGGACGCGAAGGATCGCTTCTGTTTTGGGCGTGGCTCATAAGTTTGTTCGGTGCTGTGATGGCAGCAAGAAACTATAAAACACCGCAACGCTTAGACACGTCTGCTCTGTTCGTGCTGCAAATTGTGTTGCTGGCGTTTGTTGGTGTGCTTTTATTTTCGCCAGACAACATGCCCTTTGCCCAAACGCCCACAAAATACTTCAAAGACGGCGCACTCACATCTATGGGCAGCATGTTGGGGATGAACCAGTTGTTGGAACATTGGGCAATGGCTGCCCACCCACCCACGCTCTTCATCGGATATGCGGGCATGACTGTGCCTTTCGCATATGCCATAGCAGCACTAATCACGAACAACTCAACCAGCGAATGGGCACATCGCTCACACGGATATGCTCTGTTTTCTTGGCTGTTTTTAAGCATCGGCATAGGCCTTGGAAGCGTTTGGGCATATGTAGTGTTGGGATGGGGCGGATACTGGGGCTGGGATGCTGTGGAAAACGCCAGCTTACTTTCTTGGCTTGTGGGCACAGCACTAATCCACAGCATGACAGTTTACAGACAACGAGGCGCATTCAAACGCTGGGGCATCATGTGTGCGTGCTTCACTTTCGCGTTCGTGATCTTAGGCACATTCATCACGCGTTCAGGCATCGTGCAATCGGTGCATGCTTTTGACGGTGATGCAGTTTCTGCCATATTGTTTGGCGGGCTTATCTGTGTAAGCATCTTGGCTGGAGCCGTGGGGCTGGGAGTTAGATGGAAAAGTTTTGGCCCAGCGGAAAACGGAACAGACGACGTGGAAAGCCTATGCACAAAGGAAGGCGCGTATTATTTCAACAACGTGGTGATGTTTGTGTCTGCCATAGTGATTGCATATCTAACAGTTTCCAGTGCTCTGCCATCTTTTTTGCCTTTCGGAAACAAAACGGTAAGCAGCGGCACATATAACTCCATCGCGCGTCCTTTAGGCATCGTCTATCTGCTAATTCTTTCTTGTTGCCCTCTTTTACATTGGGGAAAAACTTCTGGCAAAGATTTCTGGCGAGCGGCTCGTGTGCCAGGAGCGTGTGCCTTGGTGCTATTCATAGTGCTTGCGGTTTATTGGGGCACATACTTGGTGCCCAGCTATAACGACATCATCGCTGGTGGAGGCAGTGCCGCATCTGAACTTTCAAGCGATGGTCCTGCTTGGTATTACAACGGGCTTGCTCTTTTTGGTTTTCTTGTGGCAAGCCTATTGTTTTTCAACGCCCTATCTATGCTGGTGCGCACAGGTCGAAACATCTTCAAGCAACCATCACGCCTTGGCGGCTTTATAACACATGCTGCCATGGGCATAATCTTAGTGGGTCTTATAGGGTCTTCGATGTATGTCTCTGAGGTTACGCAATACGTTAAATATGACGAAAATTCAAACACGTCTGATGATGTGGTGCAAATTCAAAACTACACGCTGAAATATGCGGGAACATCCACTAAAGAGGCTGGGTCGCGCACCACATATGAAGTTTTGTTTGATGTATATTCTGGCGACAATTATTTAGGTCAAGTGCACCCAAGCATGGAAGTGTCCACAACCACACAGCAACAAAAACTAAACGCTGCCACGCTTTCTGCGCCCACACACGATTTGTTCGTGGTGTATCAAGGCGACAACGACTCAAACGAGCTGAGCATGAACGTGCGCATAAACCCGCTGATTAGTTTTGTGTGGATAGGTTTCGGTTTGCTCATGGTTGGCATGTTGTGTGCAACAATAGGCACTATCGTCAAAGGGCGCAAGCGCAAAAAAGCAGTTGCTTGCAAGGCGACACAAAAAGAGGCACGCGATGAGCGCAGCTGAGGCTAAATGCGACATAGAGGCACAGAACTTATGTAAACAATTTGGCACAAGAGTGGCGGTTGATGATGTAAGCATAAGCGTGCCCCACGGTGCTAAGCTTTTGATATTTGGCACAAACGGCGCAGGAAAAACCACGCTTTTGCGCATGTTGGCCACGCTCTCTAAACCAACATCGGGGAAATTGCATGTTGCAGGGTTTGATGCAAGCGAAAAGACAGACGAAATTCGCGCACACATCGGGTTTATATCGCATCAATCCATGCTATATGAAAACCTGACAGCAGAAGAAAACTTAATCTTTTTTGCAAAACTATATGGCATTTGTGGCTCTGCGGCAAAAAAGCGAGCACGCGAAATGTTGGAAGCTGTGGAGCTTAGCAGCCGCCGCTTAGATTGCGCACGCACATTTTCACGAGGAATGACACAGCGTTTAAGCATCGCGCGCGCGTTTATCCACGACCCACAGATCGTGTTTCTAGACGAGCCTTATTCAGGGCTAGACCCTCATGCAGTAAATATCTTGGATAGTTTTTTGAAAGAAAGATGCGCTGAAAAAACGCTTGTCTGGGTAAGCCACGACCTAAAACGCGGATATGATGCTTGCACGCATTTGCTCATATTGGCGTCGGGAGAGGTGCGCATGTTCGCATCGCGCGAAGATGTGAGTTTTGAAGATTTTGCACATCTCTATGGCAAAATTGCCAGTGCGGAGGTTAGTTAAAATGCGACCTGAATATAAATCGAGTGAATGTCGTTATGAAAGTGTACTTCATCATATGACCGCGCATCATCGTAAAAGTGCACGCCATTTTAAGAATGCGCGTTGTTATAAAAGTGTGCGCCATCATAAGAATGAACATCATCGTAAAAGTGCACGCCATTTTAAGAATGCGCGTTTTTATAAAATGGGCGCACCCCAACAATCCACACACAGTCAAACTCTAGCATTGCGAGGTGTTTGATGGCGCACGCATTTTCACAATACAAAACCTTACTCTCAAAAGACCTGCGTCAAGAGTTTCGCACATTTGAAGCGCTCAGTAGCATGGGGATATATGCCGTGCTGGTGCTCATGGTGTTTGGTGCAGTGCTCGGGCAAAACGCAAATAGCATCGATGTGTTAAACATAGCAGGTGGGCTTTTTTGGACACTCATAGTGTTTACATCACTCATGGGGCTGAACAAATCGTTCGGATCTGAGCGACAAAATGGTGCGATTGAGGGAGTTATGCTCACACCAATCGATCGCTCGCTCATTTTTTTGGCAAAAGCCACATCAAATTTCTTGCTTTTGTGTGTGGTGGAAATCATCGCGGTGCCACTGTTTTGGTTTTTATTTTTAACAACTGTTAACGTGAGCAACACAGCACCCCTAGCAACTCTGCCTCTTTTGCTCGGCAGCATAGGCATTGCGGGCGTGGGCACACTGCTTTCCACCATAAGCTCTAACACTCGCGGGCGCGATGTGATGTTGGCTGTGCTTTTTGTGCCAGTGATGTTTCCGCTTTTATATGCGTGTGCAACGTGCACGAGTGCGCTGATCGTCGGGAGTGTTGGCTGGGAAGAAACTTTTGTTACATCTATCGTTTTAGCAGCAGGTTTTGATGTTGTTATGTTGCTGCTTTGCTGGGTGCTATATGATTTTGTGGTAAGTGTGTAAGGAGTGAGCAGTGGATAGGGAAAATTACAAGGCTCAAAAAGATAATGGTGCGGGGGCTAACAGTGCTGACACGCGCGCAGATGCTAGCAATGTTGACGCGCGCGCAAATGATAGCAGTGTTGACGCGCGCAAAGATAGTGCAAACGTTAACAGTTTTGATACTAACACAAACAGTGCGGATGCAGGCAACGTTGACACGCGCGCAGAGGCTAACAGCGTTGGCGTAAGCACAAAAGCTAACAATGCTACCGCACGCGCAAATAGTGCGGATGCGAATAAACCAGTCTGCAACACAAACGAAAAATCTTGGCCAGAAAAAATTGCACCTTGGGTGCTAGTCGTGGGTGCCTGTGTTTCCACGCTTGGTTTTCTTCTTGCGTTTTTCTACGCCAGCCCAGTGAGCGGTGCCAGCGTGAATGGCACAGAGCTTATAGGCGGCGAACTCATTTCAAACAAGCTTTTAATTTCGCAGAAGATTTTCTATTTTCACATGCCTGCCGCCATCGTTTCTTTTGCCGCTTTAGTGTTTGCTTGCTATTACTCAATTCGATTTTTAATGACGCGATGCTCGAGCTTTGACACACGCGCAAAAGTTGCCATGCAGATAGCTCTTCTTTTTGTGGTCATGACCATGATTACTGGAGTTTTATGGACGCGTTTTGAATGGGGTGTGTGGTGGACTTGGGAGCCGCGCTTAACAACATATCTCATTTTGATGTTGATAATCATCGCATACTTCGTTTTGCGTGCATCTATGGATGAACCCGAAAGTCGCGCCACGTTTGCAGGAGTTGTTGCCATAATTGCCACGGTGGATGTGCCCATATGTTTCATGGTCACGCGCCTGCTTCCATCTAGTGTGCACCCTGTAGTGTTGCGCGAGGGCGGCATGTCGGGCGATGTGGCGCTAACGACTGTTGTGTGCCTGATAGGGTTTTTGTGCATAGGGTTTTCTCTCTATCGCACACAACTTCGACAAGTGCGAGCTAAAGAGCGCGTGGATGCACTAAAAGACGAAATAGAGGAACTAGAAAAACGCAAAAGGAAAAAAGTTGTGAGCAAGACCGCCAACAGCAAATAAGACACAAGCAATAAAAGAGGGCTTGCCTAAAAATAGGTCAATAAAATTGTGCGCTATTTTCAGCGTTGAATTTTTTAGTCCAGAGAGAATAAACATTTCGAAATGCGCGAAAACATCGACACAAAAATATAAATAACAATAATAACAACAACAATAACAGTAAAGGAGAAACACCCATGAACCCAGTACTCACAGAAATTTATAGCACAATTTTGCCAAGTGCTCCTTACATCATAGCCGCTTATGCGCTGGTTTGGCTGGCACTTTTAGTGTTCGTGTTTGTGTTAACAAAAAGCCTGAAGAAAACAGAAGCCCAGATAGAAGTTTTGACAGAAACGGTCGAAAAGCTAAAGCAAAGCGAATAGAACCCAACGCAAAAAAACAAAACATTACTGGCAATATTTTTCGCGGATATTTGAACCCACCAAACATTTGGGTCAATCACGCATGTAAACCCGCCAGACCTGTGGGTCAATTTTGCCTTGCGCGTTTTTTAAACAGTGCAATTTGAAACCGCATTAGCCCTGTTCGCGAAAGGCAACCTTTTCCATCAAAGATCCGCCACAACTAGACCCACTTCCCGCAGCGCAGCAATAACAAACGGGGCTTGTGCGCACACATCTGGGTGTTGCAGCATCAGGATTTTCAACTAAATCGAAGATGGTCAAATTACCTTCGGCAGGCAACCCCAACACGTGGTTGCATTCGCAATCATATGTTTTTCCATCGAAGTCAACATTTACCTGTGTGCGACACATCATATGCGCCACCACAGAACCGTTGTAATTTTCAGACAAGAGTTGCAAGTAATAACTCATTTTTTTGTTTTGCTCCAGAAGTGTTGCAAAACGCCCCAGAGGATAGTTGTTGAACGCATATAGAGCATTAAATGCAACGCCTTGGTTTTTCTTCAGGCTGTAGGCATAGAACTCTTCAAGCTCTCGCTGGTCGGGCGGCAAGAAAGGACCATCCACGTTATATACCAAGTCTATCTGTAAGTCAGGCGATGTGCCATAGCCTAACCTGTTCAAACAGCGCAACTGCTCAATTATTGCGTCGAATGTGCCCCCACCGCGTTGTTCGTCACAATATTCAGAGTCGTAATATGGCAAAGAAGTTACAATCTTCACTTTGTTTTTGGCATACACATCTTTAAAGTGCGCATATTTTTTCGTGCCCAGGATAACCAAATTGCTTCTAACAATCACCTGACTAGCAATTTTGGAAGCCTCGCCCAAAAACCACTCCAGGTTTTCGTTCATCTCTGGAGAGCCGCCAGTAATATCTAAAACAGAATAGCCCCCAGCGCTAAAAGCATCAAGGCAAGCTTGCATGACATCCTTCGTCATGGTTTCACGGCAATGCGGCCCACACTCCAAAAAACAATGATTACAAGACAAATTGCACGCATACCCCACGTTTACTTGCATAGTTTGCATCTTTGCACTTTGCAAAAGGTCTGAGTCGTGCACACGTTCATCGAAAGGGGTTATGCCCAAGCGCGAACACGCCTCACACAGCGCCTCTAGTGTGAAAGCTTCGCGACCGCTGGAAAGCCTTAAGGCATGTTGCGCCTGTTCAAAGTTATATTTTCCAGTGTGCACGCCGCCGCCAGAAATTTCAAAGTGGGGCGCATATCTGCTTTGTTGCAAATAAAGCGCCATGTTTTTGCTTATGCCCACAGCGCGACCTTTTATAAAGCGCACTTCCTCGCTGAAATCGAAATAGCGTGTGTTTTCAGGCATTGTGCCCAGATATTTAGCCACATGACCATAGTCTTCTTCCGCGTCTTCAAAATCGAAACTTTTCACAGCTCGCAAGGTATAACTATAGAAAGTGGCAAAACCCAATTTTGTTGCTATGCGAAAATCTCCTATGTGCAACTCCTCTTTTTCCACAACGTAAAACGTGCGCACGCCAATGTCTGCCAACATGCGCCTGAAATCTTCGATATACATGGCACCAGACAAGCACTCGCCACGCAAAATGGGATCATCGTAAAACCCAGCGGGCACACGCCTGTCGCAAAACACATCGGAGAAAAACAGCTCACCACCAGGCTTTAACACGCGAAACACTTCAGAAAAAAGTTGTTCTTTGAAAGGCGAGAGATTGATAACGCAATTAGAGATAACAACGTCTATGCTGTTGCTTTCAATTACGTGCATGTCTTCTATGAAACCTTGAATAAACTGAGTGTTTTTCTTCGCATATCCAAAACGCTTGGCCTGCGCATCTTCAAAACGACGAGCAAAATCAAGTTGGGAAGCAGACATGTCTATGCCTATAACCTGACCGCCCTCCCCCACCAACTGGCTTGCGATGAATACATCACGACCAACGCCACAACCCAAGTCTAACACGCAAGCCCCCGTGAGAGACGGAGGCACAGGAGACCCACAACCATAAAAATGATCGATTATTTCCTCGTCTACATTTTTGAGCGCATCGATCACATATTTTGGCGGAGCCGCACTGGCACACGCACAGGCATCTGTATTCAAATCGTTGCTATTTCGCAAAACCTCTTCGTAATATCTGCGAACTTCCTCGCGAATTTTCTCGTCTGCCGCTAACTTTTGAGCCGCTAACTTTTGTGCCGCCAACTTTTGTGTCGCTAACTGTTGAGTTGCTAACTTTTGTGTCGCCAACTCTTGAGCCGCCAACTTTTGAGTCGAGCTTCCATCTTCACTAGGTGTTTTATCTTTTAGATCGCTCATTTACTTGCTCCTGATGTTTGTCTGTGTTCCCACGCTAAAGAACTTGCTTCACTTTTTTCCTAGCGAAAAATTTTTCCACTGTGCGATTTTTGCTGAGCAGTTCTTCGACCTTGCGCTCCAGTTAGTTTTTGTTGTTTTTCTTGGTTTAGAGCCCACATTTTAACGCAGCATTAAAATGTGCAATGCAAATGCGAACCTATGCGCAAGAAATACAAATAACTAGAAATACAAATAACTAGAAAGCAAAAGATGTCCAAGATTGTAAACATAGTTAGTGCCCCGCTTCGGCTTTTCAAAGCAGCGCTGAAAGTTGTGCTGGTCATTTTGGTGACTGCAATAATCTTCATCGCGGCCATAAACGCATACGTTTGGTTCACCACCAAAGACAACATGTTTGACATAAACAATCTAGGCGGCAAAACAGCCAACGCCATCGTGGTTCCAGGGGCATCTGTTTTGCCAGACGGGTCGCCCTCCACAATCTTGAAAGACAGGCTGGATGCGGCATGCGCGCTATACAACGCAAACGCGGCCCCCTTAATTTTGGTGTCTGGAGCAAGCAGCGAAGATGGATATTGCGAAGCTCAGGCGATGGCGAATTACTTGGTTTCGTGCGGAGTGCCAGAGGAAAGAATCGTGAAAGATTTTGAGGGCGCATCCACCTATGCCACGATGTATCGTGCGAAAAATGTGTTCGGCTATACAGACGTCATCATCGCATCTCAAGCCTATCATCTGCCGCGATGTGTGTTTTGCGCACAAGGCGTTGGAATGAATGCGCTTGGCACAGATTCTTCGTTTGGCCACACGTATACAGACCAGCTGTATTACAACGCACGCGAAGTGTTTTCCTGCGTGAAAGCAACGTTTGAAGTGATAGCCCACACGCCCGCCGAAAGCACGGAACTAACAGAACAACTGGCAAGCAAGTTTAACACCAGTGCTGCGCACTAAAACAAAGCATCGACCACGCAAATTCAAACTTGACACCAGCAGCGCAAGCTAGAATTCGGCACTATGCACGCCAGAGCAAAACACCAGCAGCGCATGCTCAAGTTTAACACCAGCGGCGCATGTTAATAATTGACGTCAGCCACGCCAAATAAGAGTTTATAATTATTGCAGCAGACAAAAAGAACACCAAAGAAAGCGCCCAAAAAACGACAGCAACAAATAGCGCGCTTCAGCAATACAAACAAAAAAACAAAAGACGCAAAGCACGCCAACAACACAACAAGGAGATGCTATGTTAGACCAAACAAAAATCAACTTAGGAAACGAGCCTTCAATTATTCGATCTCTTTTCGCGTATGGTCTGCGCCGAAAAGCAGAGGTGGGGGAAGAAAACGTATACGATTTCAGCATCGGCAACCCAAGCGTGCCGGCGCCTCACGAAGTGCAAGACGCAATCGAAAAACTGGTAAAAAGCGATCCTGTTGCGTTGCATGGTTATAGCATGTCAAGCGGCCTTTTGAGCACGCGCAGCGCGGTGGCGAAAAACATAAAGGACACGTGGGGCATTGATGCCAGCCCCGAACAGGTGTATATCACACACGGTGCAGCCGCGGCGTTGGCAATTTGCATCGAAGCTATCACCAACCCAGGCGATGAAATAATTGTGCCCACGCCATATTTCCCTGAATATCGCACGTGGATAGAGCAAAGCCGCGCCACGTTGGTGGAAGTGCCCTGTGTGAGTCGCACGTTTGAGCTAGACATCGATGCCATAGCCAAAGCGATCACTCCTAAAACTGCCGCGGTCATAGTGAACTCGCCGAACAATCCTGTGGGGAGTGTGTATTCGCGCGAAAACTTGGAAGCTCTGGCAGATGTTTTGCGCAAGGCAGAAAAGACGCATGGCACAACCATTTATATTATCGCCGATGAACCCTATCGCGACATCACATATGGCGCAGATGTGCCCTATATTCCGTGCATCTATGACCGCACGCTTTTGTGTTATAGCACGAGCAAATCTTTGAGTTTGCCTGGCGAGCGCGTGGGATATATATACATCAACAATTCGATGGAAAACGTGCGCGACACCACTTTCGCCATTCAAGGTGCTGGGCGTGCGCTGGGATATGTGTGTTGCAGTGTGCTTTTTCAGCGCGTGTTGGAAAAGTGTATAGATATTCACTGCGATGTGGCTTCGTATCAAGAAAACCGCAATATTTTGTGCGAAAACTTATCGCACATAGGTTATGAGTTTGTGAATCCCGAAGGTGCTTTTTATCTGTGGGTAAAAAGCTTAGAGCCAGACGCTTGCGCATTCAGCGAGCGCGCGAAAGATTTCGATTTGTTGATTGTGCCTTCAGATAGTTTTGGAAGCAAGGGCTATGTGCGCCTTTCGTATTGCATTTCTAAAGAAACCATTGAGCGCAGCATTCCTGCATTTCAAAAGCTATATGACTCTTATCAATAGGTAAGCGCTTTTACGCGCGCCCGCGGCGGCAATAAGACAAGCCACGCACGCACGCAGCGATAAACAAAGGCTGCACTCTTGTGTGAAAAACTAAAACTATGCACGCCCGCGGCGACAATAAAACACATAAGCCAAGTTACGCACGCCCGCGGCGTTTACGATAGGCGATCATGGGCTCTATGAGCACGCCGCGCTTATTTGAGCTCACAGCTAAGTTTCCTTGAATGTTTACAGAATAGCCGCTCTTGGGCTTTTTGCGTTGTTTTGCTGCCAGTTTTTCGTTTGCGCCATTTTCCGCTGCACCAGCACTCGAACAAGCACTCCCGCAGGCATTTTCCGCCGCATCAACATTCGCACAGGTGTCCCCGCAGGCATTTTCCACCGCGTCAGCACCCCCATCAGCACCCCCGCATGCACTCACTTCAGCATCCCCACAGGACGGCTCAGCCACCTCAAACGCGTTTAAGATTGCATCAACAGACGCTGTTTCTATGCGCGCATCACCACCCAACATTTCTTGCAGCACCCCTAAAATCACGCGACGCTGAATAGGCAGTGCCACATCTGCAAACTCAGGAGAAATCTTGCACGAAATTGTTGAACGCTCGCCTAGCTCATGCGCATCGCCCTTCACGCCACTTTCCACCCACTCAACGCACTCACGCACCACATCTTGCGATATTGCTTCCATGTAATCGTCTTCATCTGCAATCAGGTTCATCGTGCGACAAAGAGTGTTCAACAAAGAATTGTTTCGCGAACGCGCCACGGGAACGATTTTATAACGAACAAACGCGCGGAACATGTCGGTGTGGGCGTTTGTTGCGTCTTCACACCAAAGCTCACCACTGCTGTTCAAGACACAAGCACCCAAAGCATCTATTTCTCGTAAAAGATCGCGCAAGTCTTGCCTAGATGTGTCCAAAACAGGTCTTGCCACATTACCATTCAGATAACGCATCGAGCGAAAACCGCCAGGCCCTGTGCCCACGATAGATCTCATATAGAAATTTTCCACACGATCATCTTGCGTGTGCGCCGTAAAAATTCGTCCATCTGAAATAGGGCTGCAAGATTTCGCACATTGAGTGCGCAAGACATCCATGGCCGCGCGATATCGCTCGCGACGAGCCACGGCTTCCACATTTTCACCCGTGGACTCAACAATCAAGGGAACGTTGATGCGCTCAACAAAAAGCGGGATGTTTAATTGCTTGCACAACTGAGTTACAAACGCTTCGTCTGCGTCGGCTGCCATCCCGCGAATGCAATGGTTGACATGCAAAGCCGACAAGCTTCCCAACAGCCCGTGTTTGCACAAGATGGCACAGATATATGTTAGTGCCGCTGAATCGCTGCCGCCTGAAACCATAAGAAGCACAGGCGTGTTTTTGTCTGCAAGTGCGCGCTCACAGATGGTGTTGCGCACACGAGCAAACGTTTTGTTGTTTTTGTAAATTATCTCATGCCAGGCTTGCATTGCAAATGCCATACAAACACTGAAACAAAAATTAAATCGCGAATGGTTTAGTCTTCAACGATTTCTGTAATAACACCCATAGGGCATTCATCCACGCAGTCGCCACAAGCGATGCACGCATCTTCATTTGCAGCCACAGCAACGCCGCCAGTTACTTCCAAAACTTCTTCGGGGCATGCATCAACGCAAATTCCGCATCCTATACATTCGTCTGTGTTAATTACCGGATGTGACATTTTTCCTCCTCTGATTTTGTCTTACCCTCGCTTTTGAGGGGCTGATTGCATTCAGCGTGCGAAACAATACCACGCAAAATGCGCATTTCAAGCACGAACACAAAAATTTTTTTGTTGAAAACATAGATTTGCTGGTTGTGGCAATAGTTAACATAGGCTAACAATTCGGCGAGTGGCTTTATTTGTTTTTTCTGTGCAAACGATGCAAAAGAGCACACAAATTGTCGCTGTTAAGAAACAAATAAGTTGCAAAATTTTTTGTGAATTGATTACTTGGTTGAGCCGTTTGCCAACAAACTAATTGACAGCGAACTAACTATCGGTCTGAAAAATTTAGCCCTAACAGATGCGTGGAAGTTGCTGGCCTACAAGCATATCTAAAATGCGTGTGGAACCAAAGGGCGTTTGCAAGAGCACTTTCGCATCTCTTTTACCACCCACCTCACACACAGAGCCAATGATGGCGGCATCTTCGCCATATTTACTATTTTTCATGGCACTCAAGGCACTGGCTGCTTCATCTTCGGGCACAATGCAAACCATCTTGCCTTCGTTCGCCACTTGCAACACGTCATATCCAAGCATCTCACACGCACCGCGCACTTCACTTTTCACGGGCACAGCTTCCTCTTCTATAACAATGTCTGCGTCAGCTGCCTCAGCGAATTCGTTTAAAGTGCTTGCAAGGCCGCCGCGCGTCGGGTCGCGAAATGCGCGCGTGTTGGGTGCCGCCGACAAAACGTTTGCTATCAAGTGATTAAGCGGTGCTGCATCGCTTTTAATGTTTGCTTGAAAGCTCAGGTTTTCGCGACAACTCATTATTGTTATTCCGTGATCGCCCATAGTGCCGCTCACCAGCACTTTGTCGCCCACACAGATGTTTTGCCAGCCAAGATTTACGTTTTCAGGAAAAACTCCGATGCCGCTGGTGTTTATGAAGATGCCATCGCCATGGCCACGGTTGACCACTTTTGTGTCTCCTGTAACTATGCGCACACCAGCCTCACGCGCGGCTTTAGCCATGCTCTTGCAAATTTTGCGCAAGTCGCTCACGGGGTATCCCTCTTCTAAAATTACACCCACGCTTAAAAATTTGGGCACAGCGCCACTCGTGGCAACATCGTTCACCGTGCCACACACAGCCAGCCTTCCGATGTCTGCGCCTGGGAAAAAGTGAGGAGAAACCACAAAACTATCTGTGCTGAAAGCCAAGCGCGTGTTTGTGTGGGCGTCAGATGAACAAGACAACTCAGACGCTACGTTTTCTATGTTTGTGCCTATATCCAAAACGGCGGCATCGTTTCCTTGCATGAGTTCATCGCTTGCATATGCTTCAAAGAACACTTCTTCGATGATGCGCTTCATCATCACGCCACCGCTTCCGTGGCCAAGCATTACTGTTTCATCCATTTTTTCTCTCCCGTTTTTTGGCGCTATCTAGACCATGTTTCCCACGGTGGTAAGCACAAGCTTTCCGCATTTCACACCCTTGGTGCCTAAAATCATGTCGGAAATCTGTTGCACTTCCTCGGTTAAGCCTTGCAAGATGATGACTTCTAGGCAATATTCCTCGTCGATGTGCACGTGCGTTGTGGTCACCACGTTTTCAAGATAGCTGTGTTGAATTTGATGCAGCTTGTCGCTTAAATCGCTTGAATGGTGGTTGTAAACGATGGTGAGTGAGCCCATCACGCTCACGCCTCCCATGCCGCATTCCTCTTCGATTAAGGCCTCGCGCACCAAATCGCGGATGACTTCGCTGCGATTTTTCGCGATGCCACGACGAGCCACCAGTTGGTCGAAATCTATGAGCAACTTTTCGGGCATAGCAACCGAAAAGCGCATTAAATCGCGCGACATGCCTTACACCAAATTCACGGTAACGCCACTGTTGCTTTCAGCTTCATCTTCAAGCACATCATTTGCGCTGTCCAACACGGCACGCACTTCATCTAGCAAAGCTTGCGCACGATGAAGCTCGCTGCCCGTTTTTGTGAAACCCGCATCTTCTGCTTTGTGCGCCAAGTTGTGTGCCCATCTGCGCTCAAGTTTGATATGGTCGTCTATCTGGGCGATCATCTCGGAAAACTGACCTGTGTTAATGCCGTTTGTACACATGTTTGCTCCTTTTTTTGTTTTTGGTTGGATTGGTTGGTTGGGTTGTTTTATTTGGTTGTTTTTGATTGTTTGGTTTGTTCGACCTGTCTGCTTTTCTGCTTTGCTTTGTTTGCCTGTGCGCTTTTCTATGCGTTTATCTATGTGTTATATTGAGGAACAATTTTAGTCCTATTTAACCACATGCGAAAGGAAAAGTGTGAAAAAAACTGACAATCGTAACCCCATTTATTATGCCGCGCAGGAAATCTGGGATAGTTACGGTGAGCACCTGAGTGGTTTGTTGTCGGGGGCTGTGTGCGTTGTTAGTGAGAGCGTGCTGGGTGATGTGGCAAAAAACGCACTTTCGGCAAGCATGGATAGACTGGGTTACGTGTGTCAGTCTATTACATTTGTTTGTTTGAGTGCGCACGCTGCCGAAAGCGAACAGACTCCCCTTTCATCCGAACAACTTTTTGCTGTGGTTGAAGGCATAGATCCGTTTGTTTTAATTGCCACAGATTCGATGAGCATAAATGCCTTGAGTCATGCATATAACTCGGAATTTACACCGAAAAAACCAGCGCGGCTTTTCGGGAGAGATGCCGTTGGGTTCATAGATTTTGAGAGCATGTTAGATGACACAAAAGACAAACGCAAAGCGTGGGAACATTTAAAGCTGCTGGGAGAGGCTCCCAAGGCAATTTAGGGAAAAATAATTGAAAAATTTTGAAATTATTCTTGACATAGAATAATTAACGTGTAGTATATAAATCGTTCCGAAGGAACTCCTCTTTCTTCTCTCCTCGTATTCGCGAGCCACCTTACAAAAGGTGGCTCGCCTACATTTTACCCGCATTATTTTCGTTTTCTTCAAGCCTATTATTGGGCTTTGCGCCTATGTTTCGACTACGATTGAGCGCCGATTATGCGTCGACTACTCGTCTTTCGTCTCTGACGCACCCGCCGTGGCATACAAGCTTGCTTCCGCGGGCGTTTCAGGCAAGGTAGCGCCTTCTTCGCGCAGCACTTCGTCGAATTCACGGTCGATGGCACCTTCTGCCTGTGGCGGATTGATTTCAAAGGGCACCGCAGGCGTGAACAAACTCACGACTGGCACGATTATAAGGCTTGCAATCATCGCCACGGCTCCGCAGTTGATGGAGCTTGCGAAAAGTGGAGTGCAACCAGGAATGAAGCCCATAATCATGTTGCCCGTGGTGAGCACCACACCAAAGATGAAACTCACCCACACACTTGCGCGCGACACGCGCCCCGAGTATAAGCCCCACACGTAAGGCCCGATGAACGCGCCCGAGAGTGCGCCCCACGATATGCCCATGAGCTGTGCTATCCACGTGACGGTGGAGTGATATTGAAACAGGGCAATGCCTGCAGATATCACGATGAACACCACGATGAGCACACGCATCCAAGCCACGCGCGATTTTTCTGTCATGTCTTTTATCACGTTGCCTTCCAAAAAATCGAGCGTGAGGGTGGAAGAGCTATTCAGCACGAGGCCAGCGAGCGTGCTCATGGAAGCAGAGAGCACCAACACTATCACCAAGCCGATGAGAATTTCTGGCAAGCTTGTTTGCAACATGGTGGGCACGATGGAGTCGTAAACTGGTGCGCCAGATGCTGTGTATTCAATGTCTCCCGCATAGAGGCGACCGAAACCGCCCAAGAAGTAACATCCGCCAGACACCACGAGCGCAAAGAGCGTGGATATGATAGCGCCTTGTTTGATGGCAGGACCATCTTTTATGGCGTAAAATTTTTGCACCATCTGAGGCAAACCCCATGTGCCCAAGCTGGTCAAGATTACCACGCCCAACAAATTCAGCGGGTCGGGGCCAAACATGCTGGTGAACACACCCGCAAAGCCACTTCCGTCGCTTACTTGAGATAGCCCCACGAAACTTTCCATGAAGCCACCGTTTGCGCCCAAGATGGCGCACACCACAGCCACAATGCCCACGAGCATGACTATGCCTTGCAAAAAGTCGTTCACCACGGTGGCCATGTATCCGCCCACCACCACATAGATGCAGGTGATTAAAGCCATGCCGATGACGCACCACTCATAGGGCAAGTTGAACGCCATGCCGAACAGGCGCGAGAGCCCGTTGTATACGCTTGCGGTGTAGGGGATCAGGAACACGAAGATGATGGCTGCCGCTGCCACGCGAAGCGCATGCGAGTTATAGCGCTTACCGAAAAATTCCGGCATGGTGGTAGCTCCTATTCTGTGGGTCATCTCGCGCGTGCGTGGCCCCAACACCCACCACGCCATGAGCGAGCCTATGAGCGCATTTCCTATGCCTGCCCAGAAAGCCGCCACGCCGTATTTCCAGCCGAACTGCCCCGCGTATCCCACAAACACCACCGCGCTGAAATAACTCGTGCCGAACGCGAATGCGCTCATCCATGCGCCCACGTTTCTGCCGCCGAGCACGAAGCCGTCTACGCTATTTGTGGAACTTCTGCAATAGATGCCCACTCCTATGGCTACGCCAAAGAAAATGACGACTAAGCAAATTTTCATCAACATTTGAGTTCCTCCTTTTTGTGTTTGTGTTTTTACTTGTTAGTTTTGCGGCAACTCGCGCGTTTCCTGTGTGCGCCGTGTTGTTTGTGCGTTGCAACTAGGTCTGCTATTTGCGATTTTGTGCGCTGTGTTGTTTGTGAGTTGCCTGTCTTGCTTCTGCTTTTTATTTTTTGAACGTTCAATGCGCGGTAAGTTACCAGCGATAAATTGCCTTTGCGAAAATTTATAAACGCTATAACATTTTGTGATATCGTGTGCGGGGAGGGATAAAGCGATGCACGCGAAGAAACGCACGCCAAACAAGGAGATCGTTCAAATCAAAGAACACGCCAAAAAAAGGAGCAACCATGAACCTAAAGAGATACGAAGCGGTGGTGGCAGCCATCGACACAGCCAGCATGAGCGGTGCTGCCAAGCAGTTGGGATACACTCCCTCAGGCATCATCCGCCTTGTGAATGCGCTCGAAGAAGAGCTGGGCTTTCCCCTGCTCGCTCGCAACAGCACAGGTGTGACCCCCACACCCGAGGGAAAAAAACTCTTGCCGCTTTTCAGGCGCATGTTGGCAACGGATGCGCAGGTGCAACAGACAAGCGCACGCATTCGCGGGCTGGCGGAAGGCAACCTCACAATAGGCGCACTGTTCAGCGTGGCAAGCACGTGGTTGCCACACGTGATATCGCAGTATCAAAAAAAATACGACGGCGTGAGCGTGAATGTGATGAGCGGCAGCGATGTTCAACTCCTAGAACTTTTAGAGTGCCACGCCATTGATTGCGCCATCATGCACGAAACGCGAAGCAAAGTGTCTTGGACGCGCTTGGGCACACAAGAGCTGGTTGCGTGGTTGCCACATGGCCACGACTTGGCAAAACATGCTTCTCTTTTGCTCGTAGAATTTGATGGCAAGCCCTATGTGCGCATCCACACCGAGGGCGAAACGTTTGCAGAAAAACTCATGCTCCAGCGCCACATCGAGCCAGACATTCGCTTCACCACCACCAACCCATACACCGCCTATTCGATGGTGCGTGCGGGGCTGGGTGTGTCTGTGTGTTGCAACGCGCTCGCCGAAATGTGGAATGCGCCCGTGCGGAAAACAGCAAGTGCTCTGAGAGTTCACACGCGCCCCTTAAGCCCACAACAGTTCATCGATTTCGGCGTGGTTACCCTGCCCACACATGAGCTCTCGCCCGCGGTGGAAGAATTCATCGACACCGCGTGCACCTATGCGGACACATGGCCGCGCACAAAGTGGAGCAAGAAATAAAATACGTCTGCACCAGTGTGCAGGCTCACCCGTGCATGCGCCTGCAGCCTCGCCCACGCAGTCGCGCCCGCGCGTGCACACGCATAACAAAATTCACGCTTGCGCCCTCACTCACGCGCCCGCACGTTGAGCGAAGCCAGCGCACACACCCCTAATATCTATCGTCAAAGATGCGCTTCGTCTTCTTCGCGCTGCGCGGCAAATCGCCCAGCGGCACTGCCTTAGGCACGGGCGTCATGCCTATCTTCGCTTTGAACACAGCCGCCAAGTTTTCCTCGACGCGCGACCAATCTTTCTCGGCGAAATCGCTCTCGAAATAGAGGTGCAAGTTGTCGCGCCCGCCCTCGTTGTTTATATAGACTTGATATTCGCTCGAGCAACCATCGGTGAACGCGATGCATTCCTCAATGAGCGCGGGGAAAATGTTGCAGCCGCGCACTTTCACCATGTCATCGGTTCTGCCAGTGATAATATCGATGCGCGGGTGCACGCTTCCACATTCGCAAGGCTCGGGCAAGATGCGCGAGAGATCGTGCGTGCGGAAGCGAATGAGCGGCGCGCCTTCCTTTTGCAAGGTGGTGAGCACAATCTCGCCTTCCTCGCCATCGGGCACAAGCTCGCCTGTTTCGGGGTTCACTATCTCAATATACACAAAATCAGACCAGATATGCATGGCGCTGTCTGCCTTGCAATTAATGCCTATGCCAGGGCCATACACCTCGGTGAGGCCATAGATGTCGAACAGCTCGATGCCCAACTCCTGCGATATGCGCTTGCGCATCTTAGAGCCCCAGCGCTCAGAGCCTATCACGCCGCGCTTTAAATGAATTTTATCGCGCAAGTTGTTTTTCTTTATTTCTTCGGCGAGCAAAAGCGCAAACGAACTCGTGGCACAAAGCACTGTGCTCTCAAAGTCTTGCATAAATTGCAACTGCTTTTCTGTGTTGCCAGGCCCCAGTGGCACCGCCATGGCACCCAAACGCTCCGCTCCCGCCTGAAAGCCTATGCCCGCGGTCCAAAGCCCATAGCCAGGCGTTATCTGGATTACATCGCTTACGGTGCAACCCGCATATTCAAAGCATCGCGCAAATTGAAGCACCCAATCGTCCACATCTTTTTGCGTGTAGGGAATAACTACAGGCG
>CAVEFW010000210.1:0-2185 GCA_963615035.1 Phocaeicola dorei | reverse complement strand
CTTGCAATTGGTGTGGAATTTGTTATCATGTTTGACCTATGCGGGCGTGGTGGAATTGGCAGACACGCTAGATTTAGGTTCTAGTGGGTAACCCCCGTGAAGGTTCAAGTCCTTTCGCCCGTACCATTTCTTTTCTTTACCCTCACACTCTGTTTACACTTTTTTAAACCCTGTTTTTCAAATCAATCTGCATCAATGATACGTTTTCGCGCAAACGTGCAGCAGTTTTTTTGGTGATGCGTTCCTCTTCGAGCATAAGCATTATATATTTCAACTCCAAGCGCAAAGCCAAAGCCTCGATTTCATCTGCCTTTTCATCCACCCTCATGCGAGTTTCTATGCCTGTTGCATGTTCATCTAACAAACGAAGCGAGCGCTGATATTCCACCAACACTTCAGCTAAATCTTCCGTGTTAGCATCTGTGGACGCTTGAGTGATTTCATCTTCTAGTTTACGCATAGTCATGATATAGATATCACGCAACAGTGCACGTCGCTTTTCTGCTGCTTGGCTTGGATCCACCACAGGCAGGCGGCGAATTGTTCGCATGGCATGCGCTGACGCACTGCGCACAAAACGCATAATGCGCCAGCGAATATCTGCTATATATCCCTCTTTGGCAATTATGTGTTCGGTTTCTGTGATTCTGTCTAACACAGCCTCTGCCGCATCTGAATCTATCTGGCCAGACGCAAGCGCACTATCTATATATTCTTTTTGCCATTTGATTGCTTGCAAGCGCACAGCATCCACGCTTGAATCGTCATCTATATCGAAAGTTGACTTGATGCGTTCTATGCGATCGTTATAGGCTGAAATCACCTGGCGTGTTGCTTGAAAAGTTTCTTTAGTTTGACGCTCTGCCAGCTCTTCAACCACGCTTCGCAAAATATCGAGCAACACTTCAGCATTGTTTTGACGCTCCTCTTCCACCGATTTTTTCACTTTTGTTTTAGGAGATAACACAGGCAACAAAAAAGTGGCCAACAAAAAAGTGCATACAATCACACCGCTTGCCAAAAAGATCAAGAGGTCGCGGTTTATGATGTTTCCCGCTGAATCTGTGAACGTGAGAGGAAGTGTAAACATGATTGCCAACGTGATGGCACCCTTGGCTCCAGCAAACGTAAGCACAAGCGCGTCTTTTAAGTCTTGCTTGCATAGCCTATGGGTGCGCTCCGTTTGACAAGTTGCGTTTGTAGGTTTATCTACAAACATCATTATCAAACACCAAACATAGCGCGTAAGTTCAACAATTCCTGTAATTATCAACACCAAAAGAATGAGTGTTGAATTGTCTATGTTTGTGTTTGTGAATTCGCTTATGAAAACCACTGGCAGTTGTGTGCCCAAAAGCACAAACACAATGCCATTTAAAGTGGATGTGAAAACTTGCCACACACTGCTTGAAACTATGCTTGTTCTGGCAAAAGATGCGCCAGATGTGCGACGTGTCATGGAATTTATGATGCCACACAAAACAACTGTGATAACGCCACTCACTTCTAAGCCTTCGGCAATTAGATAGACCATAAATGGCACAAAAAGCTCAAAGAGCACGTTGAACGTGGTGTCTTCATATCCCACATCGCGAACAGATTTGATGATCAAATTCACAATCACACCGCAAACTATGCCCAACAATATGCCGCCAAAAAAAGATATGGTGAAACTTTCAGCGGCATCTCGCAGCGAAAAAGCCCCCGTTGTGGCGGCTATCAGGGCAAATTGAAACGTAACAAGACCAGATGCATCATTGAATAGTGCCTCTCCCCCTAAAATGTTTTTTATAGACGGCTTTATGTTCGTAGATTTTGAAAGACTTGCCACAGCCACAGCATCTGTGGGGCCAAGTGCTGCACCTAGTGCTATGGCAGCCGCCAGAGGTATAGCAGGCATAAGAGCGTGCAGCGAATATCCAACAGCCAAGGCAACGAAAAACACTAACCCCACAGCGCACGCTATAACAGCCCCCTTGTGTTTCCAAAGCGATCCTAGATCGATATCTCGCGCCTCGTTATAGAGCAAAGGGGCAATAAATAGCACCAAAAACACTTCGCTGTCGAATGGAATTTCTATCCTGCCAGAGCCTATGAAGGCTATAAGCAACCCTAAAACAATTTGCACCAAAGGAGTTGGAAGTTTTGGAGCTAGTTGAGACACAACAGAAGATATTAAAACAGC
>CAVEFW010000209.1:0-4080 GCA_963615035.1 Phocaeicola dorei | reverse complement strand
TGCCAGGCCAACCACCCCTTTTCGCACGAGCGGCTCACCCCCCGTAAGCCTTACACGGCGAATGCCGAGGCCTGCCGCCACGCGCACGATGTGCAAAATTTCATCGAAAGAGAGAATGTCGTTGTGCGAAAGTGACACCACGCCTTCTTCGGGCATGCAATAGATGCAACGAAAATTACACCTATCAGTGATGCTTATGCGCATGTAATCTATGTTTCTGCCATGGGAATCGAGCATATTTGTATCCTTTTTGTGCTTGTTTTTTTGTTTTTCAGGGTGCCGAATTCGAGAAATTCAGCAATTCGTAAAATTCAGCTTTTCATAATAATGTGTTTTGCTTAGGCACTAGGTTCATGAATTTTGTTTATGCGTATATCACCTATGCATATTATCTGAATACGCCGCGCCAATTATACTCCAGTAATCATAATGATGAGCGGAATAGTTATGGTGCTAAATACTGCGGTGATAAACGTGCCTTGCGCCATCGTTTTCGTGTTGCCGCCATATTCATATGTAAACATCGTGCCGTTTGCCGCCACTGAAATGCCCGAGAGTGCCACCATCACGCCCAACACCACAGGGTCTGCGATTATCGGGCGAAAAACAAGCCACACGAGCAAAGGACAGATTATCAAGCGCACGGCAGAGCACATCCAAAGGCGCGGACCTCCGAGCAAATCACGCACAGGCAAATTCGCCAGCGAAGACCCCACGATTATCAATGCCACAGGCGATGTGGCGTTGCCAAGCGTTGTGCACGCGGGGCCCAACACGGGCACAGAGTGCACGCCCGCTAGCACGAGCACAAGCGTGGCGATGCTTGAGATGAGGGCTGGCGTTATGAGCATTTTCCAAAATGGCGTGTCCTTTTGAGATTTAGGTTTGCGTGACATTTCAGTTGAATTGGCGGTTGAGTTTGCGTTTGAATTTATGGTTGAATTTATGGCGAGGTTTGCATCGTTGGCTGCGCTGTGAGCCACACTGCGAGCATTAACTAGCGAGGCGTTCTTTTCGCTTTGTGCATTTTCCTTATCTTGTTTCAAATATTGCCTGTCTTGAATGAGCAAATAGATGCCCAAACTATACACGAGCAAGCCGAAAGGCAGTTGAAATATGCCTGCATACACCACACCTTCGCTTCCATACAAAACTTGAGCTATGGGAATGCCGATAAAGCCGATGTTTGAAAAAATCATCATGAAGCGAAAAACGCCTTGGTTGCCGTGGTGCACGCGCATGATGAACGTAAACACATATGCGATAACCACTATGAGCGCATACATTCCCACGCATGCGAGCATCACAGTGCCTATTTGCTCCATGCTCGGCACGCTTTCCGCATCCAGAGCAGACGCCAAAAGCATAGCGGGAAGTGCAATGTTTAGCACAAACTTAGAGAAGCCCTTGTCCATTTCTTTGTTTAGCCACCCCACTTTTTTTGCAACATATCCAGCCACCATGATCAAAAAGAAAATAGCCATGTTGGTGCACATTGTGTATACGTTTGCATTCAACTCCATCTTTTGTTTTCTCCTCAATTCTCTTGTCGCTCAATTAGCCTAATTTCACAATCGCATATAAGATATAAAACATTATTTATGTTTTGTCAAAAGAGCATAAAATGTGCATGTTAAAGGTTTAATTTGTATTATTCATAGTCAAGAATAATATTAAAATAATCATACAACTTGTTTAATTATTGGAAATCATATATTGCCTACATTAAAAGTGGGGTATTATCTTTCTTGCTTGAGATTTAAAAGTTACTCAGGCATCAATATTTACATCCTAGAAATATCTGGGGAAAGAAAAAGGAGAAGAAAAATGGCTGTAGTATCTTTTGAAGAGGTAAAAGATTATGTAGACGCGCAGGCAACTCAACTAGGCGATTTTTATGGCACAGTGAAATGGTATTACGACAATGGCAAAATTTCATCTGACGGTGAAGGATATGGCTATGACGCTGAATGCATGCTTTGCCATCAGAAATTCTGGAATCCAGATCCTGTTGCCATCGTGAATGTGTGCGAGGGCTGCCGCAACGCTCATGTGCACCAGTTGGACGCTTACACAAAAGAAGCTCCTCAGTGGTAATCGCATAATCAACCTAGCTTAAAAACATGTTGGCGCGTGCCAACAACGCAAACAGCTTGCAAGAAAACCCCGCTTTATATGGCGGGGTTTCTTGTGTTTATTTCTTGTGTTTAGTTTCTAGTGCTTATTTCTTGCGGATGACGGATGCGGTTTTGCTGATGAGTTCGGCGACTGCATCAATTTCATCTAACGTGTTATAAAAAGCAGGGCTTATGCGTGCAACAGAGCTAAGACCATAATGATTTAACAGCGGCTGCGCGCAATTGTGACCGCTGCGCAAAGCCACCCCGCGTGCGTCAAGCATTGTGCACAAATCAAGCGGATGAATTCCATCAACAGAAAACGAAACAAGCCCCGCTCTGCGTTTGGGGTGACCTAGCACGTTTACGCCTTCAATTGCTTGCAAGTTATCTAGCGCGCGTTGGCACAACTTTTGTTCGTATGCAGCCACGCCGCTCCTGCCTAACTGCTCGAGATAATCGCAAGCTGCAGCAAGTGCCACCGCCCCCACATAATTAGGCGTGCCAGCCTCTAATCGCAGAGGCAAATTCTCAAAGGTTGTGAGCTGTGGTTTCACGCTGTCAACCATTTCTCCGCCGAAATCACGGGGGTGCAACAACTCCATTGCCTCAAGGGTGCCACACAGAGCGCCAATGCCCACTCCGGCTCCAAATTTATGACCAGAGAATGCCAAGAAATCGCAACCCAGCCTCTGCATGTTTATAAGTTCGTGTCGCATAAGTTGTGCCGCATCTAACACGAAAAGAGCACCTGACCTGTGCGCTGCCTGGGCCACCTTTTGCACTGGCAATAAAGCCCCTAGCACATTAGAACAGCCGGTCATCGCAACAACTTTAACGGGGCCTGGAATTGCCTGCAAACTGGCGTCTGGTGCCACATATCCTCGCGGAGCGCGGCCATCACCAGAAAGCACCATCTCAAGCTCTGCAAGGTCTACATCCCCCGCATCATCTAAGCCAACGACGCAAAATTCTGCACCTCGCTCAAAACATAGCTGTTGCCAAGGAACAAAATTAGAATGATGCTCCATCAAACTTACCACCACGCGATCTCCTGGCTTAATTAAATGAGCCAAACCTCGTGCCGCCATATTCAAGCCATCGGTAGTTCCGCGCGTAAACACCACACCGCGCTCATCTGGTGCTCCAACAAAACGCGCTACAGTTTGTCGCGCACTTTCAAGCGCATTAGTGCTTTGATGAGCAAGATAGTGCATGCCACGGTGCACATTCGCATTACTTTCGTGATAATGTTGCACTATGCTATCAAGCACCTGATTGGGCACTTGCATGGTGGCGGCATTATCCAAATAAATGAGCTGGTGGTCGTGCACTTGCGTTTGCAAAATTGGGAAATCTGATCGAATTTCATTGATGTCTCGCACAATGACCTCCTAATGTTTGGCTAGTGTATGCGCCTGCGGTTGCGTCGCGCGCGTTGTTTGCGCTAGTGGTTGCGTCGCACACGCTTTGTTTTCGCACATCGCTCACGTGTGAGTTGCTTTCGCACACCCCGCACGCGCGTGTTGTTTGCGCGCGTTGTTTGCGCCGCGCTTTCTAACGTGATTTGCTCGCGTCGCTTTGAGCATCAAAAAGCGCATCTGATAGTTGATTGATGGTTGTCAAATCCGCAGATTCTTCTGGCGTAAAACGCACACCTATAGCGCGTTGCAATGTTAAAGACAACAACACCTTTTTGATGTCGGTCGAACTTTGATTGGTGCATGTGGTGGAACCTTCAGCTAACTTTACGCTCTTGTCGTTTTGTCGCAAAAGTTTTTCCACACTCTCATTTGCCAACTCTAAAATTTCATCGCTGCCACATGCTTGGGCTTCTTCTTCTGTCAAAAAAAACTTGGCAAGCGTAAATTTGCGCACCTGAACGCGAAAGTTTTCTTTATCTAGCTGTCCTGACACAATCAGATCAAGTGCAGCCTGTGCGTCTTCTGCAGCTATATCCATG
>CAVEFW010000208.1:0-2582 GCA_963615035.1 Phocaeicola dorei | reverse complement strand
GCGTATCTCGACAACCAGCAAAACAAACTGCCATGCAAACAACTAGACACAACACAAGCATTGCGCGTAATATCTTTTTTGTTTTCTCTTTGTTCATTTTGTCTCGCATAGTTGTCTCGCACGAATAATGCTGTTTATCAGTTTAGAGAATTTGCGTTGTTCGTTGTTTTCGTGCTGTTTGCCGTGTTTGCTGCGTCGATGCTGTTCGCGCTGTTCTCTGTGCTCGTTGAATTTGCTACATCTGTTGCGTTTGCTGTGTTTGCCTTATTTGCAGAAGTCGAATTGGCCGCACTATCGTTTGAAGAATCATCTATGTTCACTTCCACATCGTAACTCAAACCCGAAGGCATTGGATTTTCATGCAAATTGTTGTTCAACTGTTCATTTAGCCAGCTGGAACAAGAAATAGTATACACTCGATTTTTTGCCAATTTGCCGACCATGGTCTTTAAATCTGCGGGGCAATTATTTACATCTGCACCTTCAGTGGGAAAAGTATATTTGTCTTGCACATATAAGATTTCATAAGCTCCCACGTTTTCATCTGAAACTAAATTTTTAGATAGTGCGCCCACATCTAAATCGGCGAGTTCTGTTTTCATAGAAGTGGTGGTTTCAGAGTCGATATCCCAGCCAAACTCTTCATATATCACACTGGTTTGGTTGGCGCTATTTTTCACATCCTCTATGGCTTCAGGCAAAGATTGCGCCTTTTTCAATGTTTCAAGCACACTTTGCAACTCTGTATATGCTGTGCCATAAATAGCGATAAATTTTTTAGTGGTTGTTCCCAAAAGGTTTTCCGATATGTAACTGTTCATATCTGCATCTGTTGCGCTAACATCGCCCACCACCGCCTTGTATACTTTTTCTTGAAGCAAGTTTTGTTTATATCGCGCACGCAAATCCTCTTCATTTGTTTTGTAGGTTTCCAACGTAGATTCCCACGTGTCATCATCTGTCGCATAAAGAGATTCTCTAAATTTAGCGATTTCTGAATCTATTTCACTATCTTCTACAACAACCCCCAGCTCTTCAGCCTTTTTGTTTATCACAACATCGCCTGCAAGCTCATATATCGTGGCAGAGCGCAACTTTTCAGGCGTAGTGTTTTGTTTTTCTAGATATTGAGCCCACGAGTCATCGTCTGTATATCCCATAGTGTTACGAAAAGAATCTATATAGTCGACAACCATTTGTTCTGTGATATCTTGATCTAAAACGCTTGCTGCCACCTGATCTGTTTGTGCAGCCTTAGATGTTTGATTGCCTGCGGTGCACCCCACTGCACACATGCTGCACAATGCGCACAAAACAACAAGAAAACAAAAAACCATGGAGCATTTGGCTTTTATAGAAGTTGCCGCCTTTTCTATATTTACTTTCTCTTTATTTGTTATCTCAAGTGAACTATTTATCATCAAAACACCATTTCTAAAAATAATATCTCATTTTCTGAATGTTTTTATATTTCGCCTTAAAAAGCACAAGCGCAAGGTTGCACACATTTTACGCTTGCAACCTCGCGCCATAATGAAAAAACAAAATATATATTAAAACTGCGCTCTCATAAACTTAAACTGGGCATATTTATAATCAACAAGGCAATTATTCCTCAACTTTGTAAGCATAAAAGCCAGTATCTTCGTTATCCCAGCCATTATCTCTTACGTTTACATCGCGCTCGTATTGATTCATTGTAAAGAAATGACTAGAAAGACCACCGTTATATAAACGGAATACATCACTAGCACCATCCATCACTTTTCCAGTTTCTGGGTCTTGTGCTGAATAGAAAATAGGTTGACCTTCGTTGTCGTATTTCCAACCTTGATCACGAACTAATTCATCAGCTTCTGCTTTGTTAGCCGTATAGTGATGGCTCATTTTACCTAGGGCGCCTAATCCTTCGTTGTATAGACGATATACACCTATTCCATTGCTCGGGCTTGTCCAACATGCTTCCTCTTGATTCCAATCGACATAATCTCCGGTTCCAGAAAGACTATATTCATACTCGTTTGTTGTATATAGGTGCTCTCCTGTAATCCTGTTATACATGCGATAAACTGAAGTCTGAACCTCTTTTTTAACAGTAACGTTGTTTACGTTAGTTACCAAACGATTTCCGCCATAAGTGCCCGCAGTGTAATCTTCTTCAGACACGCCCAAAACAAATCTTGGGTTAAGCTCAAGTTCCACAGAGCCGCCAGTCAAACTCTGTGCTGTTTTATAGGCGTTTTCTGTGCTCAATTCGCCGCTTTTCCACTGAAGAGCCAAGGCAGGTTTCACAGCAACTTTGTCATCTTTGTTTGCAAGATCGGTGGCAGTTTGTCCGCCGAAGTAATATCCCTCATAACTATTGTCATAAGTATAGTCAAACCCGTCAGAGGCAACAACATGCACAGTGCTCCATTCGTCGAGCCCACCCTTTGCAGCCAGTGCATCTATGGTTACATATTGTTTGGCTGGAACAGCAATAAGATTACCTTTGTTGTATTGAGCAATAGTCATTGCCGTGTTGTCCTGTGAATCTTTTGCAAGCTGTTCGAGCTGCTCACGGCTCATAGAAATGCTGGTTG
>CAVEFW010000207.1:0-4382 GCA_963615035.1 Phocaeicola dorei | reverse complement strand
GCTTTTACCACAGCCGCATTTGAATAATCGATTTTTTCAAACTTCATTCCCCCTGCACCATGTTTTTTCGGGGAAAGCAGACTAGAAATTTCTATCTGCATAACTTTTGCATCTTCACCATCGGAGTAATATCGTGATCGGTTGCCTATCAGCGAAAAGCCATGCGATTCATAAAATGCGCAAGCCTTTGAATTGCTTTCTCGCACCTCGAGCACAATCGACTTTGCGCCCAGCGACCTTGCATCGTCTGCCGTGCGTGTAAGCAAGCAATGCGCGATTTTTTTATGCTGATACTTTTCGTCAACTGCAATTTTTAACAGTTGCGCCTCATCTGATGCAACCAGCGCTCCTGCATACCCTATCACTCGAGCGTCCGCCGACACAGGCAACCCAGGCTCACATTCAAGAGCCACCCACCAAATGCGTTTTTTCTGTGTTAACTCGCTTGCAATGAGTTCTTCATTCCACGCATCGCTGCCCATAAGTTCGCTCTCAAGTCTTGCCACACAAGGGACACATCTTGCATTAAGCGGAACATAGGCAACTCCACTCGAGTTTCCACGAGCATTATTTTTTGATGCAGAGTTCATTGTTTGTCGATGTTTTGGCTGGTCAGCATCGTTTTCTTTGGGTTTATGTTTGCTGGAATATGGCGCACCGTTTCTTGCCCGCTCGTTTTCTTCGGCATCGGATAGTCGCGTATATATCGGCAGCGTGAGGGCGGGATTGTGTCTTTTCGCGTCAAATGGGTTGCATAACTCCGCGCGCCATGCGCTCTGCGCTGCCAACAACAATCCACGCCCCGTGGGGTGCCATAGATCTTCTGGCAAAAATTCTAGAGTGTTGCTTTCTTCTTGAAACGCGTCTTTATATTTTGCGAGCGCATCGCCTGTTATTTTGACATCGCCTGCCGCCATGGTGTTGCTCGTTGTTTTGAGGCCGCCTTTGCATTCTTTTTCATTGCACGCTGCGTTTTTGCTGGGTTGGCTTCCCGTATCGCGCAAACTTAGTGTAAACGCATCTGCTTTAACCACGCTCTCAGATTCCAGCCTTTGCGCTTTTTCATCGTCTAGCAAATATTGCAAAGGATACACTTCGTGGCGCATAGCGTCTGCCACCACTTGCAAGTGCCCGCGCACTCCCGCAGCTTGTGCGCCCCACGCTATCGCGTCAAGAGTTGACACGCCAACAAGCCCCACGCCAAGTGCGCAAGCTATGCCTTTTGCGGTGGCCAGAGCAATGCGCACGCCAGTAAAAGACCCAGGCCCCGTGCCGCACACAACGCACGCAATATTTTCTTTGGTTGCATCTGTGTGGCTTAGAGCTTCATCTATGCACGTCAAAAGGCGCGTGTTGCTTTGACGATTTGCCTTTAGCTGAATTTCTTTCACGCATTTGATTGTCTTGGGCTGCTTTTCGCCCGCGTTGCCCTCGATTAAGCCTATACCTATGGCAATCAATTCGTTGGATGTGTCGAGCGCGAGCACATATTTATTGTCTTGGTTGTTTGTCATTTTGTTGTTTCTCGTTTTTTGATCATCATGTTTTTAAGTCTGCATCTTATTTCATGAAAATATAGCACATGCAGTTTTGGCGTTGTTCTGAGTTTGTGAATGCGTAAATTTTTTTGCGTCTGGTTTTTTGCATTCTGGTGTCGATTTTAGTTTTTAGTTCACGTTAATTTTTTACGCTAATTTTTTTTACGCACCCATTTCAAGGGGTATACGCGATTTTGTCTGCATAATAATCTTTTCAACAGTCTATAATTCGCATCTATTTAATGTTACATTACAACGAAACTTGAAAGATTACAGAAATACAATTAAATTTTGCCTAAAACAACAAAGACGCCAGTTTTTTAAGAAACCATTTTAAAAAAGGAAATTTAAAAAAGGAAATCGCGGGAATATGAAAATTAAACAATGGCTTGCAGTTGCAGGTGTTGCAATTGCTGCATTTATTTTCAATTGTTCAGAATTTATGCCTGTTGGTCTTTTGACTGACATCGGCAATTCGTTTGGCACATCGGAGTCTCAAACAGGCATGATTGTTTCTGTTTATGCATGGTTTGTGATGATTTTTTCTGTGCCGCTGATGATTGTGGGCACAAGAATCAATTATCGATCGCTGTTTCTCATAATCCTTTCAGTGTTTTTGGTCGGTCAATTTTTGTCTGCTTTGGCAACTAGCTATTGGATGTTGATGGTTGCTCGTCTTGTTGTGGCAGCGGCACATTGCATTTTCTGGGCACTCGGTGCGCCACTTTCTGTGCGCTTGGTAGACGAAGAACATCGATCGGTGGCACTTTCGGTGTTTGAGGTTGGATCAGCGGCAGCACTAGTTGTGGGAATGCCTATAGGGCGTGCAATCGGGCTTTTGGTGGGCTGGCGCATGACTTTCGGCATAGTTGCCATTTTAACAGCCGTTTTATTGGTGTATGTTTTCATCACTATGCCAAGCGTTGAGGGTGAAGAAGCATTCAAGTTTTCGCAATTTCCAGAGCTCTTCAAAAACCCAGGATTAGTTGCAATCTTCATTATGACCGCGCTTTATTCTTGGAGTTATTACGTGGGATATAGTTACATCGAACCATTTATGCTCCAAGTGGCTCACATGGAAAAAGGCGTCATAACAATGGCATTTGCGGTCTTTGGCTTGGCAGGAGTTGTGGCTTGCGTGTGCAGCTCAATAATTTATCCGCGTTTTCGTTTTAAAGTTGTGGCAGGTGCAACGATGGGCGTGCCACTTGCTCTTTTGTTGATGGCGTGCTTGTCGCAGTTTGAACAGCCAGCGTTGATCTTTTTAGCCTGTGCGGTCTGGGGAATGAGTGGCTCTTGTGTTGCCGTTGTCTATCAAGGTGAAATCATCAACGTTGCAACTCCTGAGCAAGAAACTGTGGCGATGGCGTTCTTTTCTGGAATCTTTAACTTCGGCATCGGGTTTGGAGCGTTTCTTGGTGGGCAGGTTGTGGATGTGCTGGGCATTTCTCAGGTCTGCAGCGTGGGGGCTATGATCGGGGTTGTAAGCATTGCTTTTTGCTTGTTCGTGGCAATTCGACAACTGCGAAAATTTAAAGTTAAGCTCTAGTTGGCTTTTTGTGTTTTAATTGCGCCTGCCTTGTTTTGAGTGTCTTTGAGCACCATGAAATTATTTGATGGTGTCGCGTATTTCTTGCCTTTCACGTTTTACAAGAAACTTATTTTTTGCAACTTATAAATTTCATCGCGCAATCTCGCGCCCACGCATCTAGTTCAAGCAACTGTTCAATGTTTTCAACTTTTTGCACGCCTTCGCGTTCATGCTCTTCCATGACTTTTTCGATAATTGTGGCAATATCGAGATATGCGCATTTTTCTTTTAGGAATGCGTCAACCGCCACTTCGTTTGCAGCATTCATCACACAGGGAAGCGTGCCACCTGTGCGTCCTGCGTGTTGTGCAAGTTTAAGACAGGCAAATGTTTCGGTGTCGGGTGCTTCGAAATCGAGGCTTCCAAGCGTGCGAAAATCTATTGGCCGCACAGGTGCACTCCAGCGACTTGGCGCACTGAGCGCAAACTGTATGGGAATGCGCATGTCGGTGGTGCCTAGGTGTGCCAGAACAGACCCATCGCAGAATTCGACCATCGAGTGGATGGCACTTTGCGGTTGCACCACCACCTCTATTTTTTCGTATGGCATGTTAAACAAGTGGTGCGCTTCTATCACTTCCAAGCCTTTGTTCATGAGTGTGCTTGAATCGATTGAAATTTTTGCGCCCATGTTCCACGTGGGGTGGGCGAGGGCTTGAGCAGGTGTAACGTTTTGCAAGCTTTCACGTGTGTGACCGCGGAGGGGCCCGCCAGATGCGGTGACCCATAACTTCGAGATATGCTTTTCGCGCTCGCCCATCAAGCATTGATAGATTGCACCGTGCTCGGAATCTATCGGCATGATGTGGTGTGTGAGTAGGGGTTTCGCATTCATCTCTTTTGGGTTCAATTCTGCTGCGTCCAATTCTCGCACATCCAACGCCCGCGCCATCGGCATGATGACATCACCTGCCACCACGAGGCTTTCTTTGTTTGCAAGTGCCAAAGTTTTGCCCGCCTTGAGCGTGTCATAACTTGCTTGCACGCCAGCAGCCCCCACAAGCGCGTTTACCACGATGTCGACATCTTCGCGCTCTATGAGGTTTTTGATGGCATCTGAGGTGCGCGCGCCGTTTTGGGAGTTTGCCTCGCTCGCATTGTTGCCCGCGTTTTTACACTCTGCACTCGCATTTTTATTCGCCGCGCTCGCGTCTCCTAAAACCGTATGCGACACATTAAATTCACGCGCATATTTTTCCAGTTCATCGGCGCGCTTGTGGGCAGAAAGCCCCACAACTTGCAACTTATCGGGG
>CAVEFW010000206.1:0-3690 GCA_963615035.1 Phocaeicola dorei | reverse complement strand
GGTAAATTGCGGGCGGAAGGTTGCGCGTTCTTGCGGGTACGAGGACGAATTTGCGGGTGCGAGGGCGTGCTTGCGAGCAGACGGGCGAGCATGAAGATGTTTGTGCGCAGATTGGCGCACGGCTGCTCAAACATTTTGCCTCGCACGAGACGCCACTTTAAGATATGTTCAAAGTAGGAGCGTTATACTTTGCGCCATGTCTTCATCGAGTAAAAAATATAGGAAACAAAAGCAACGCTTTATGGAAGAGTTGCAAAAGGGCTTAAATGGTGAGCGTCTTTCGCAAAATGGCAACCATGAGCATGAAGATAACCAGCGGGGCGCTCTCGAAGGGTTCGTACATGATGGTGCAACTTCTCGTTATGAACATGCAATCGCAGGTCTTTTCGAGGCGGAGCGTGCGCGCATAGATTATTCTCAAGACAATCGCGCACATTACGAAGAGTGGCGCGGCTGCAAATCGAAAAAAAGATATGGCACCAAACAGGAAGCGCAAGACGCTATATTTGCGTGCGCGGAGCATGGCACAGACGGGCTTTCGTGTTATAGGTGTGAGATTTGCAAGGGGTGGCACTTGACCTCTCACCCGTGGAAACATGAGTAAGCGCACATAAGAGCGAACATGGTTGAGTATATCCAAGATAATTGGTTCGGTGTGCTGGTTGGCTTATTGATTGTTGCGATGACGATAAGCGAGGTTTTGTGCTGGCGCAAATCATTTCGGCGATACAGAGAAAAGCGAAATTCTGAAACTAAAAGTGGTGCAGCGCAGAAAAAGTCGTTGTCAGCCATGCTTGAAGTGGCGCGCCCGATATCGTTTTTCATAAGCGTGTTGAGCTATGTGGACGTGGCGCTGCTCACACTTTTTGCACAAGACATGCTGGCAGACACACCACTGGCGGAAAACACGTTGCTTTTGGCACTGCCTTTGACGGTGGTATATCTGGCGTATCTGGTTTCTGGGCCTGTGCGCATGACGTGCGTGAGAGCGCTCGGGCTTCGCGGTGCGCTCATCTTAGGCTGTGCGGGCATGGGCGCGGGTTTTTTGTTGACGGCTGGTTTTATTGCTCTCGGCAATTTTGCGCTCTTTGTGTTGGCGGTGTTTGCGTCGAAGTGTTTTCTTTACCTAACTATTTCTTGCGGGCGATTGATGCCCACGCTTGCGCCCAGCGAACATGCGCGCACCGACATAAACATAGAAACGGACAATGCAGATGTGTCCGCCTCGGCGCTCATGGGTGTGCTGGCAGGATATGCAGCGCAATACTTAGGGAACGCGTCGGTGTATTTCGTGGGGCTTGCGTTTGTGGTGGTGTTGTTTGTGCTCGTGTGTATGTTCGTGCCTGCGGGCGCGGGATGCGCACGTGGGGGTGAGGGATGTGTGCCTGCAGGCGAGGAAGAAGCACCAGCTGGCGTGGAACGCGAAAATGCGCAGCTGCGCGAAAAACCCTCCGCACCCCTCACGCGCTTCATTTTTCACCCTTCCATGGTGGCACTCTTTTTCTTCGCGCTCATCACGCTCGGATTTTCGGCGTGTTATCGCAGTTACCTATTTCCACTTTTCGCAGACGCGCAGGGGTTGAACAAAGCAGAAATAAGCAACTTGATAGTCATCTGTTCCGTGATAGTTTTCTATGCGGCACCCCCGCTCACGCGCCTGGCACATCGCATGGGGTCGCGCAACTTGCTCACGTGCGTCCTGATCGTGTGTGCCGTTGCGTTTCTCGGCTTTATGGTGGTGCCCGCTTTTTTGTGGGCGGTTGTTGCGCTTCTGCTCGTGATTCTTATAAAGAAAGTGGGAGAGCCTTGCGCGCGCACGCTTTGGCCACGCGTGGCGGATGCGCAAGGCGTGTCTAGACATTCTGCACAGGCGGCATACGAAGTGCTGGATGGCATAATCTGTTTTGCGAAGATGCCGGTGACAGGCGCGCTTTTGGTGCTGGGTCATGTGTGCGTATGCGCAATTTTCGGCATATATAGTGCCCTGAGCGCGGCTTTATTTTTCGCAACTACTGCAAAAGGCCCGCTTCGAGGGCGGGAGGGAGTGCTTGATGATGAAAGGTAACGAAAAAAGCGAAAGCGATATGCAACTCGCTCATGCGAACAACGCGAAAGTTCGCGAAGGGGCGCACGCCCAGAGCATTCAAGAGAAAAAGGATGCGCTCCGTGCAAAATACTTGAAAATTCGCGATGAACTTCCCACAGAATATAGAGCAAGAGAAAGCGAAAAAATATTTCAACAACTTGTTGAATCCGATGAATTTGCACGCGCAGATGCAATTTTTACCTACGTGAGTTATAGGAGCGAGGTGGATACGCATGCACTCCTCGAATATGCGCTTGGCAGTGGGAAGCGTGTTGCGGCTCCCTTGTGTGTGCCTCGCACGCGTGAAATGCGCTGGCATGCAATATCTTCGCTGGGTGAACTGCATGTGGGCGCGTATGGGATACTTGAGCCGCGCGCCCAAGAACAAACGCGCGTGAACCCGCCTTGTCATGCGGAAATGATGCACACTGCGCACGCTCTCGCAATAGTGCCAGGTGTTGCATTCGATGCACGTGGCAACAGATTGGGCTATGGGGGCGGATACTACGATAAATTTCTGAGCACATTTGCGGGAGTGAGCGTGGGGCTTTGTTTTCGCGAATGTTATGCGCATAGCCCACTTCCAACTAGCTCGCACGATGTGGCGGTGGATAGGGTGTTTTGTTAGAATAAATAGCGCAAATATCATACAGAATATCACACACGCCTCATCGCTATGCGTTCTCACACGAAAGAGGCGCATCTTCAGAGAGAACAAGAAAGAGATTTACATGACCGAAAAACAAACAGAAAACGAAGATGCGCAACGACCAGCGCATTTCGCACAACAGCACCTGCAAGGAAGTTCTCAGCGTTTACCAGATGCTGAAGGTGCGCAACAATCGGCGTTTTTTACGCATGGCAAAAAAGTGCTACAAGATGCAGATCGTGACGAATTGTCGCAAAATGCGCATCTCGCACATCGCGACAAAAAGGCAAACTACCTCACGATGATAGGACACATGTGCTCAGACATCAATCAAGGTGCTCTCACCGCTATTTTGCCTTTCTTAGTAGTGAGTGGCGGATATTCTTACATGCAAGCCACTATGCTCCTGCTCGCTTCCAATGTTGCTTCTGCCATCATTCAACCTCTCTTTGGCTGGATGGGCGACAA
Source organism: Phocaeicola dorei (assembly GCA_963615035.1). Lineage (GTDB taxonomy): Bacteria > Actinomycetota > Coriobacteriia > Coriobacteriales > Eggerthellaceae > CAVEFW01. The sequence goes on along the minus strand of CAVEFW010000206.1, from coordinate 487 downwards.
AAAGCCACGCCCTTGGCTTATGGCGCTCGGCGTGTTTTTGGCAGGGTGTGGCACGGCAGGCATCGGCTATATGCCCAACTACGCAGGGGTTGTAATATCGGCACTTGTGAGTGGCGTGGGAGTTGCCATGTTTCACCCCGAGGGCGGGCGTTTGTCTAACTTGGCGGCAGGGGAGAAAAAAGGGCGCGGCATGAGCGTGTTCGGAGTGGGTGGCAACGTTGGTTTCTTCGTGGGGCCTATTCTGTGCGCAGGATTTGTGGGCACATTTGGCATGTGTGGAACTGCCATTTTTCTCGTGCCCGCAATTTTGTGTGCTTTTTTGCTCTTGGCGTCCAATAAGCGTTTTTTGGCTCTTGGCTGTGCGAGCGAAGTTGCGCGCGAGGGCAAACGAACAGAAGAGCACAGGGGCTTATTTGGCTTGACGCTCGTCATCATTTCGCTCCGTTCAATTTTAGTATATGGTCTCATGGCCTTCATTCCGCTTTTC
>CAVEFW010000205.1:0-2306 GCA_963615035.1 Phocaeicola dorei | reverse complement strand
GTCTACATCAATCTTTTTAAGTAAGTTTATTTAGCATTGTTTCAGCATTTATGTGTAAGTTAATAAGAGGTTGCAAATAACTAAATTTACTTAAGAAGAAAAGCAATGTTTGGATTTATTACTCCCAACAAAAAAGAGCTTTCTGAGGGCGATCGTTTGCGCTATGAGGAAGTGTATTGTGGAATGTGTCACGCGCTTGGAAAGCGGTGTGGGCACTTGAGCAGATTTGCGCTCAACAACGATATGACATTTGTGGCACTTTTGCTCATGAGCGTGTATGAACCGAGGGAGATCGCACACAAGAGCGCATGTGCGGCACGTCCGTGCAAGTTGCGTGTGTGGAGTGAAAATGATTACGTGAATTATGCGGCAGACATGACGCTTGCGCTCACTTATTTCAAACTGATGGATGATTGGCAAGATGAGGTCCGTGTGAGTGCGCGTGTGGGGGCTGGTGTGTTCAAGAGGCAATATAGGCGCGTGCGCGGGGAGTGGCCAGTGCAATGTGAGGCACTTGAGCGCGGCATGCGTGAGATTGCACGCGCAGAGCGTGAGCAGATGGAGTGTGCACGCGTGGGTCAGGTGTTGGGGGAGCGCGGAGAGTTGAAGTGCGCTCAGGCGGGGAGTGCGCAGACGAAACAAGCGCAGGCGGAAAATGTGATGCGCGAACAGGCGGGGCACGAAGAGTTGAAGTGTGAGCGTGCTAAAGGCGCAAATTCGCGCGATTTGAACCCCGATGTGGTTGCCAATTTATTCGGTGGCGTGATGTCGCGCATCTTGGTGGTGCACGACGATTTCTGGCAAGAGCCACTCGCACGCTTCGGTGCGCACTTCGGGCGCTTTATCTATATGATGGATGCGGCGTTTGACGCGGAAGATGACCGTAAGCGAGGCAATTACAATCCATTTTTTCAAAGCGGTTTCACACAAGATGACATATATGACCTATTGCTTATGTATGCGGGGAATATGGCAAGCGCTTTTGAAGTGTTGCCATGTGTGCAAGATGTAGATATTTTGCGAAATGTGTTATATAGCGGCATTTGGATAAAATATCAAGCCAAATTTCAAAAAGAAAGCGAACGCGAGGAGTAAACAGGTGGCAAAATCGCCTTATGAAATATTGGGAGTGTCCGAAAGTGCAACGCAGGATGAAATAAAACGCGCATATAGAAAGCGTGCGCGAGAAAATCACCCTGACTTGAACCTAGGAGATGCGGCGGCTGCCGAGCGCATGAACGAGATAAACGAAGCATATGACAGGCTCATGAACCCAGAAAAGTATGCGCGCGAAGATGCGAGACGTGCCGCTCAGGATGCGGCAGCGAGAGGTGGCAGAGCTGGAGGTGCTGGTGGCGCGGGCTATGGCACTAGTGGCGGCGCAGGAAGTGGTTCTGCTGGCTATAGCGCAGGCGGGTGGCCTGGCGGTTTTGGTGGTTCTGGCACTGGTGCGGGCACTGGTTTCGGCGGTCAGGGGCACACGCAAGGTGGTGGTGCAGGTTATGGCTGGAGCACAGACACATTCACTTGGGAAGACATCTTCGGATTTGGCTTTAACAACGTTGCGGGAAGCCCTGCCGACATTCACCCTGAACCAAATGCAAGCGACACGCCACAAATTCGCGAAGTTATCGCACATATAAACGCAAAACAATTTTCGCAGGCAGCAAAAAAGGTGATGGAAATTCCAGGTGCAAATAGAAATGCTCGTTGGTTCTATGTTGCCTCTCTTGCAAATTATGGTGCAGGTAACACAGCACTTGCCTATGAACAGATGCGACGTGCCGCGCAGATGGAGCCCGATAACCTAGATTACAAAAATGCGTTGCAAAGTTTTCAACAACAGGGGCGTACCTACACCGAAACTGCGCAAACGCGAGGTTTCAGCATGGGTAGCAACTTTTGCATCGATTGCGCGTGCACGCTTGCGGTGATGAGTGTGTGTTGCCCTGGAACGGGGTGTTTGATGTGCACTACGCCATGCAGATATGTGGGAATGTAGAAGTGAATGGTGCTTTTTTGCCCGAATCAAATAACATAAAGGAGATGCACAAATGAAAGCAATAGGCATAGATTTAGGCACCACTAATTCTTGTGTGGCGGTGGTGGAGGGCGAAAAGCCCGAAGTCATCACCACAAGCGAGGGCGAGCGCACCACTCCAAGTGTGGTGGCATTCACCAAGGAAGGGCAGCGTTTGGTGGGCAGCGTGGCACTTCGCCAAAGTGCTATGAATGCGCAAGGCACAATATATAGTGTGAAGCGACATATGGGAAGCAAGTGGAGCAAAACCTTTGAGGGAAAGCAA
>CAVEFW010000204.1:0-5811 GCA_963615035.1 Phocaeicola dorei | reverse complement strand
GTGAAAATGAAGTTAATTGCGAAGATGAAAATCTTTACACAAAAAGCCATGCTGTTTTTGGCTGTGAAAAAATTCGTTGTAAAAATTACTGTGGGGAAAAAGTTCGAGATGAAAAAATTGGTGCTGAAAAAATTCATGGCGAAAGAAACGTTGCTGAAAAAACTCAAGGTGATAAAAACAACGCAGAAAGAACACGAAGTGAAAGCCAGATAATCTTTGGAACATATGCTGACAACGCACAAGCAATCAAAGAAGCTACTTTAATTATCAACGCCACGCCCCTGGGGATGAAAAAAGACGACCCCGCGCCTTTTGATGTTTCGCTTCTAAGTTCTAGCACATTTGTGTTCGATGCAGTTTACGGTCATAGACAAACTGCTCTGGCGCGTGGTGCACGCGAGACAAAATGTGAATATCAAGACGGCCGCGGCATGTTGATATCTCAGGCAGTTTTAAGCGCAGAAATTTTCTTGCGTTCACAAAATGTAGAGCTGAATGATAACAAGCTTGATTTCAACAAAGCTTATGAAATCATGAAAAAAGCAGCGCAATTTTAGCGATTTACATGAAACACAAGATAGAAATTGCCAACGTTTTTGGCATCGATATACAAGCAAGCGCAACGCACACTAAATTTTATATCACAATCATTTCATGCGTTGATTTCGTGAAACACTCAAAACCATTTTCCCTTATAACGCCAAAATCTTCCAAGCGCATTCCAAAGTTATTGGGAATATATATTCCAGGTTCAACTGTCACAACGCTTCCCACTTTTAGCATCTGGTTGTTTCGCGTGTTCAGGCAAGGTTGCTCGTGTATATCCATTCCAACACCGTGACCTAAGCCATGCCCCATTCGATCCTCAAATCCACCTTGCGCCAATACACGCTCTGCCAACTCATGCATAGCCACACCTGTAACCCCTGGGTAAATTTTTTCTTGCACGGCTTCGTTTGCGCGGCGCAAAACGCTCCAGGCGCGTTTCATCTCTTTTGTGGGTTTGCCTAAAAAGATGGTGCGGGTCATGTCGCTGCAATATCCACGAGCGCGCGCTCCAAAATCTAGAACCACGCATTGCCCGCTTTCAAGTTTAGTGTTTCCTGGAATTGCGTGAGGGTTGGCAGCGTTTGGCCCTGTTGCCACAATGCTAGGAAAAGCCAGCGCCTCTGCGCCATGTGTAAGCATATAATTATCCAACTTCAACTGAACTTCGCGCTCAGTTAAACCAGGGCAAATGAAACTTAACACATATGAAAACGCAGCATCTGTGATTTTCTGCGCGTAAGTCAGACGTTCAATTTCGCTGTCATCTTTTATGGCTCTAATGTCTGTTATGAAATTGTGCGTTTGAGTAATGGCGGGGTGATTTAATTTATGCGCCCTTTCAGTTGGCTTGTTGCTAGATTTATGCGCGTGACCTTTGGTGTGCTCTGAAATAGGCACGCTTGCATTTTGCGCATCGGCATCTTTTTTTGCGCCACATTCAAACGCAGCGTTTATGTCTGTGTAATCTTTTAGCGTGATGCTATCTTCTATGCCTATGTTGCAATGCGCAGAAGTGCAAAAACAATCACGATTACGCTTCAACACTTCAGCGTGATTTTCACGCGTGCAACTAACGGTCATAGGGCACTTTGTCATTATAGCCGCAGCCCTGCAAGCGTTATAGTAACGAGAGTCTGTGTGAAGCTCTGCTGTTGTTTGCGTGATGATAAGTGCGTGTGCCCTCTCAGAATCGAAAACACCATCAAACGCTGTAAGCCATGCAATATTAGTCGTGTCGCGCACATAAAACGCATCTATTTTTTCACGCAACATAGCAGCCCTTACGCGCTCAAGGCGTTTGTTCGATATGTTGCTTGACATGTCGCTGTTTGCTTTGGTTTTCGTTGTTTTAGCGCTCGAACCCACCAATATATCCCCGTAAAAATCATTCTTTGTCTTGATGTCGCCTTCGCCACTTCGCTGCCCGCACATCAAGTGCACATTCCAATCTGCGCACACCAAACCTTTGAGCGCATAGATATATCCTTGCACACCAGCACCTGAAATCTGAGCCACACATGCATTTTTCGTAACGCTTTTTTGCCGAAAAGCATCTCTTTGATTTATATCAGAAATATGCACTTCAACTGTTGGCACATCAACGCTCAGCAGCGCATCATAGATTGCATACGAATAATGCGTGTATGCTCCAGGGTTAAAAATTATTCCCGAATATTTTTTTGGAGACGCTTGAATGATGTCGATTATCTCTCCTTCGTGGTTGCTCTGCGCACAATCTAAAGACACGCCCATTTTCTTGGCACACGCCTCAACTTTTTTCTCTAGGTCAAGCAGCGTTTTCTTCCCGTAAATCTTCGGCTCTCGCACTCCCAACATATTTAAGTTCGGGCCATTGAGCAAAAGATATCTTTTTTTCTTACTTCCCATTTTTATCACCTTTTATTTATTTAGTTTTTTCTTTATAGCCACGCCTCAAGCGCTGCCAATATATCTTCATCTTCAACTTCGCACACGTGAAATGAACCCACATCACGCAAAAACACAAATCGCACTTGCTCATTTCGCGTTTTCTTGTCGCGCTTCATGTGTGCTAGCACACGCCTCGGGTCATCTCTCCATGGAAGTTTGTTTAGAGAAAGACTGTTCAACAGCAAGTTTTGTTTGACTTCAAAGTTTTTGGCTTCCTCGATTTTTTCCTTGCTCGCCTCCGCGCAATTTTTTGTTGCAAGCACACAACTAAGAGCAGAAGCAAATCGCATGCCACACGCAACAGCCGCGCCATGCGAATATGTGCCATATCCACTTAGCGTTTCAATCGCATGTGCAAGGGTGTGCCCATAGTTCAAGCACTCACGAATGCCTTTGCTCTCCAGCTCATCTTCGCTAACTATTCGTGCCTTGAATTCAACGCACCTCTCAATTACTTTTAAGATAACGTCTGCACTTTCATTTTCGAGCTGTGAACCATTTTCGTCTTCGAGTTGTATGCCGCCTTCGTCTTCGAGTTGTATGCCGCCTTCATCTTCGAGTTGTATGCCGCCTTCATCTTCGAGATGCGCACCGCCTTTAATAGCGCAGCGAACATTTCTAGCATAATCTAGAAGAAAATCATAAAAATCCTCTCCATCAACTAGGGCGCTTTTCGCCACTTCTCCCAAACCGCAAAGCCACTCGCGCTCATTTAAAGTGTTTAGCGTTGCAACGTCTGCATACACCAAGGCAGGTTGCCAAAAATTGCCTACTAAATTTTTCCCAGCGCTTAAATTGATGGCTGTTTTTCCGCCAACGCTTGAATCCACCATCGCCAAAAGGGTGGTGGGCACTTGCACATATTTCACGCCGCGCATATATGTGGCAGCAGCAAAGCCAGCGATATCTCCCACAACGCCCCCGCCAAGAGCCAAAACAACACAATCGCGCGTCAAGTTTAGACGCGCCATTATCTCCCAGATTTCAGATAGAGTGCTCACGTTTTTGCTTGCTTCACCAGCGGCGATGGTGTAATCGTTTGTGGTAAATCCCGCCTTTTGTAAAGATGCGATCACACGCGCAAGATATAGTGGAGCCACGTTTGTGTCGCTTATGATGAATGCGTGTTTTACGTGAGAAAGCGATTCGACTCTTTTTAGTTCATCACCGATTTTATCTAAAATATTTGTGCCCAGAACAACTTCGTAGCCATCACTGTTGGGAGTTGAAACACTTATTTTCTTATTCATCTATATATACCTTCTGTTTTCTTTTGAATGTGCACGGCAAGCTTGCACAGACAACGCAATGGCAAATCCAAACTTGCACTGACAACGCATTAACAATGTATTAACAACGCACAAACACTGCACCAGCACAGCACAATCACCACATTAACGCTGCACCAACACATCACATCGCATCAAGGCGGCCGCCACTTCGCGCACAATAACACTTGCAGGTTTGTCTTCTGTGTCTATTTCAACGTTTGCAACACTTCTATAGAGCGGCTCACGGCTCTCGTTTAGCTTTTGTGCGGCACTTAACTCTTTAAACAATGGGCGCGACCTTAAATTGCTTATCCTGTCTTTTGATTGCTGGGCTGTCGTTTTCAAAAACACGACAAAGTTGCTCTTCAAAATGTCCAGACTTGCTTGCGCAGACACAACACCGCCGCCACAGCTTATGAGCAGCGGCTTTTTATTCGACAGCTCTGCCAACACGCGCGTTTCAGCTTCTCGAAACTTTTCCTCGCCAAATTCTGAGAAAACTTTTCGTATGCGTATATTTTCTTGCTGTTCTATATAGATGTCCATATCCAGCGAAGCCAAGCCATATTTATGCGCCAGTTTGCGTGTGATGGTGGTTTTTCCAGCTCCCATAAATCCAACGAAAAACACAGGACATGTAAGAACATATCTATTGCGCACCCCGCCTTGTGTGACCTTGATGTTTGCCACGCCTTGTGCTGCGTTGGTGTTCGCCCCGCCTTGCGCGCACTTGATGTTCGTCCCGTCTTGCGCTGCGTTAATGTTCGCCACGCCTTGTGCGCACTTGATATCTGCCACTCCGTTTTTTTTATCAGGGACGCAATCAGAGCTGAAATTAGATTTGAAATCAGCCTTGCAATTAGAACTGAAATTTGAGTTGCCTTTTTTTATATCACTCATCAGTGCGCCGCCAATCTTAGGCGTTTTTCATAGCTTTTTATGTTTTCTTTTATGTCTGCCATGTTGTTGTTTCCAAAAGCTTTCATATAAGCGCGAGCAAGCACAAACGCCACTTCACACTCTGCCACAATGCTTGCCGCAGGAACAGCGCACACATCAGATCTCTCTTTGCTTGCAAGCGCACATTCCAGCGTGTCCAGATTCACAGTTTGCAAGGGTGTTGCAAGCGTGGGGATAGGTTTCATGGCTGCTTGCACAACAAGCGGCATCCCGTTTGTCATGCCGCCTTCCAAACCTCCTGCATTGTTCGATGTGCGAATAAACGTGCCATCCACGAGCTTTATCGGGTCGTGCACTTTTGACCCCGCCTTCTTTGCAGCATCAAACCCAAGCCCAAATTCAACGCCTTTTATGGCTGGAATGCTAAAAAGCGCTGCACCCAAATGAGAAGTTAAACGCTGTGTGCCCTGTGCATAACTGCCAAGCCCGCACACAAGCCCTGTTGCCACCACGCGAAATGTGCCGCCCAAGCTCTCGCCAGCCTCTCGGGTGTCATCTATCGCTTCTTGCATTTTCTTTGTGGTTTCAACATCGGGGCAACGAAGCGCGGAAAGTTCCACATCCAGCGGGCTATAGTTGGGAGCATCATTCATCGGGTCTTCTTCGTTTAAACAAACGTCGCCTATGCTAGTTACATAGCTGAAAACATCAACGCCCAAATCTGCTAAAAACTCACGCGCTATGCCTGCGGCTGCCACACGCGCCGCACTTTCGCGCGCACTCGCACGCTCTAAAACGTCTCTGCAATCGTCTGTGTTTGTTTTCAACGCTCCCACCAAATCGGCATGACCTGGGCGAGGAGTTACTTCGCGAGGTGTGTCAAATGTGCGATCGCCAGACACACTCATGACGTCTTCCCAGTTTTCCCAGTCATCGTTTTCTATCACCAAAGACACAGGGCTGCCAATCGTTTTTCCAAAGCGCACGCCGCTTATTATCTGCACCGTGTCTTGTTCTATCTGCATGCGAGCGCCTCTGCCATATCCGCCTTGTCTGCGTGCAAGATCTTCGTTTATTTGACGCTGTGATATCGAAAGACCCGCGGGAACATCATCCACAATGGCTATGAGTGCCTGCCCATGGCTTTCTCCTGCTGTTGTAT
>CAVEFW010000203.1:0-10545 GCA_963615035.1 Phocaeicola dorei | reverse complement strand
GTGATAGTCGCGCCCCGAAGTTGCAAACATGTCATATGAACCCAGCAGTTGCACCGCGTCTTGCGTGGTTGCTGCGCGATCGAGCACCAATCGAATGGCCAGCGAAGTTGTAATCTTTCTTTTGTGCGACACTTGATTTACAGGCTCGCTATCAAGCGTTAGCACTGCAATCGACACTCCCTTTTCGTTTACGCCATCTAAGCAGATGAAAGGCGCACCCAAACAAGCAATGCGTTTTTTGTATTTGCGCATGGGCGTGTTGGCGTGCACATTGTTGAGTGCCGCAAGCCCTATAGACTTATAGCCGTCTTTCGGGTTGCATTCCACCACCAGCGCAGATGTGTCAAACTTAAAGTCATAGTTTCTTCCCATAAAAACGAAACTGTTGGGCGCGCATTCTTCAGATGCGCATTCATCGGGTGCATTTTCAGGCGCAACGTCGCTTGTGACCTCGTTTGTTTCTTTTGCGAGACCCGCGCACTTATCCGCGTGACCCGCACATCCACAACTTGACAGCGTGAACGCACTGCAAGCAAAATCTGGCGCTTCTATTCTGAAAGGAGCATGAGGCGCCGATTTATTCACTATAGCCCTCATGAAAGTGTCGTTGTCTTTGATGTCTTTGTTCAACACATCGTTTAAGTTGTAGTCATATTTCACCTTGATGCTATATAGGTTATATCCATCGGCATAGTGGGTGTGTTGCCTTAGCGTGGAAAGCGTATGCAGGCGCGTGGCATATGCGCCACACGCGCCCAGCACCAATGCAGACGGCACACCAACAGCAGCCAACATGGCAGGCTTCAAAAAATTCCTCTTCACGAAAATCCCCCTCATTTACAGTAAAACAAAAAGTAAACATTGTGCAGCGCACTCGTTACAAATGCACGGCACCTGTGCAGCAAAAGCGCAACGCCCTTGGCTCATCGCCCTTGCAAAAATGTTGCGCAGCGCACTCGTTACAAATGCACGGCGAACTCGCCGCGATTATGCAGAGCGCACAACAAGCACTCAGCGCCCTTGCAACAAACGCGCCCGCTTGCACATTTGCGCTAAATTGTAAGACATTTTATCAATATGAATAAAAGTTAATATATTTTGAACACTTAAAATGTAAAATATGCAAAAAACAGTCATATTGAAAGGAACATAGTGGATGTAACTATTGGTGCTGTGATTGCTGCAATCATCGCCAACCCAGTTTTAGGTTTAATCATCGTTTTATGTTTGGGCGCCACAGTGGTAAATGGTGCCACAGATGCACCGAACGCCATAGCCACCGTGGTGGGCACAAAGGCAATGGGGCCCACACCCGCCATCATCATGGCTGCCATCTGCAACTTTATAGGGCTTGTATTGATAACTGCCGTAAGCACAGCTGTGGCAAGCACCATATTTGGCATGGTGGATTTCGGCGGAAACAACGAAGCGGCACTAATAGCCTTGGCTGCCGCCATGGTGGCGATAATAGTTTGGGGCGTTGCCGCTTGGGCTTTCGGCATTCCAACAAGCCAAAGCCACTCTTTAATTGCAGGAATCACCGGTGCAGCAATAGCCCTGCACGGAGGCCTTGACGGCGTGAACGCGCAGCAATGGATGAAAGTGATATATGGGCTTGTGATAAGCACATTTCTGGGCTTTGGAACCGGCTGGCTTTTCACTCGTTTGATAAAACTTACATGCCACGCCACCAACAGATCTCACGCAAACAAATTTTTCAAGTGGGCGCAAATTATTTCTGGCGCTGGAGTGGCTGTGTTACACGGTGCGCAAGACGGTCAAAAATTCTTAAGCCTTACGGTGTTGGGCGTCATGCTGGGCGTATATGGAACAAACAACATCGAAGGTTTCCCTTTGTGGATGGTGGTTTTAGTCAGTCTAACGATGAGCCTGGGCACAGCGCTCGGGGGCAGAAAAATAATAAAGAGCGTGGGCATGAACATGGTGAAGATGGAACAATATCAAGGCTTTGCTGCTTGTTTGAGCGCATGTTTTTGCATCGGTTTGGCAACATTCACAGGCATGCCCGTGTCAACCACACACACCAAAACAACAGCCATCATGGGCGTGGGTGCTGAAAAAAGGCTTCGCGCTGTAAGGTGGAATTTAGCGGGCACGATGGTGCTCACGTGGATATTAACTTTTCCAGGCTGCGGGCTTTTGGCATACATCTTCACACAGCTATTTTTGTTGGTTATGTAAATTTGTTGCGTAATTTAGTTGTGTAATTTGGTTGTGTGATTTTGCGTAATTTAGCTATGTAATTTTGCGCAACTTTGTTATGTAATTTAGCACAACTTTGTTGTGCAACCATTTCACGCACGAACGTTTTCAGGCTAATTGGATTATTCATCTTTATCCTTATAAGCAATTTATAAACGCGCTGCTCACCATTTTCTTTTGATGCCTATTCATTGGCTGTTTTAATTTTTTGCAAAACGCGCGTGCGCAAAAGGATGTTTGATGATTTTTTACGTTGAAGACGATGCCAACATAAGGGAACTTACCATTTATGCCTTGCAACACGCGGGCTTTGAAGTTCGCGGGTTTTCAGACGCACGCAGTTTTAGAGCATCATGCAAACAAACCTTGCCCGATTTAGTTTTGCTAGATGTGATGTTGCCTGAAACATCTGGCATCGAACTCATTGAAGAGCTTCGCCAAAACCCCAAAACAAGCAAGATTCCCATCATGATGCTTTCTGCCAAAGGCACAGAATATGACAAAGTGTTGGCTCTCGATTTGGGCGCAGATGATTATCTGGCAAAGCCATTTGGCATGGTGGAGCTTGTGAGCCGATGCAAAGCGCTTTTGCGCAGAAGCGAAAAGGGCAACTCCCCCATCAAGAAAAATGAAAACGACATTTTGAAGTGTGGCCCTATAGTGCTTTCAAGACAAACACATGAAATAACGTGTGGCGACAAAGCGATAGATTTAACGCTGAAAGAATTCGACTTGTTGGCAAAACTTATGAGCGAGCCTTCACGCGCATTTAGCCGCTCACAGCTTTTGGAAGACGTGTGGGGAATATCATTTGCTGGAGAGACTCGCACGGTGGACACACACATTCAAACCCTGCGACGCAAGCTAAACCTTGCTGAAGCGGGCACGGGAGATATGATTCAAACTGTGCGCGGTGTTGGGTATCGCATGAAAAATGTTCTCTAGATGTAAAACATGCCGAAAGCCCCACGCATCATTGAAACTATGCCAGAAACCGCACCGAAAGCCCAACGCCTCAACAAAGCCATGCCAGACGCCCCGCACCTCGTTGAAACCATGCCAGACGCCCCGCACTTCGCCAAAGAAAACAAAAGCAACAACGCAAATAAAACCAAGTCGTTATCCAAAAGGCTATTCACCACCCTATTTAGCTCTCTTTGCGTTGTCATATTGATTTCTAGCACTCTTATATGCGCGCTGAACTATGAAACTTACGAATCTAGTGCCGAGGATTATCTGATTAAATGTGCGCGTGAAGTGGCAAGCGTCATCAACGAATCACAGAGCGAAGATGAAGCAGTGAACGCTTTGTGCCAAATGACCACCACAGACATTCGCTATACATACATCTCTGACACAGGGCAAGTGGCTTATGACTCAGATGCAAACGCAGATGAAATGGAAAATCACAACAACCGATCTGAGGTTCAACAAGCGCGTGAAACCCAGGAAGCCATTTTGCAGCGCTATTCTGAGACAATCGGGGCAGACACGCTTTATGCGGCCGTGGCAACAAATGATGGATATGTTGTCAGACTGGCAACCACTCGCGCAACGCTTGCCTTTTATCTGGGTTCTTTGTGGGCTCAGTTGGCTTTGATGTTGCTTGTGGTTTTGGTGGTGGCTTTCTTTCTGTCGCGACAAATTACTCGCTATATTTTGGCACCCCTTCAAAAACTAGACATCTCTCAGCCGCTAAATAATGATGCTTACACAGAGCTGCAACCTCTGCTTTTGCGCGTTGACGCCCAGCGAAAGGCGCTCGAGGAGCAAAACAAGAAATTGCAACAATCTGTTGAATTACGCCGCGAATTCACTGGCAATGTGAGCCACGAGATGAAAACTCCCTTGCAAGTGATTGGTGGTTATGCAGAACTGATAGAAAACAACGTTGCATCTAGGGAAGACATCCCGAAATTTGCAGGGCTAATTCGCAAAGAGGCAGAAACGATGCGCCTTTTGATAGACGATGTGTTAACGCTTTCCAGTTTAGATGAGTCTGCGCAAACTCGCGATGTTATAGATATGAATGCAATTTGCGAAGCTGTGTGTGCGCGCTTGCAACACAGCGCACTCAAGCGCGGCATTCACATCAAGTTTAGCGGGATAGAGCACGCGCAAACAAACGTTTTGGGAAATGCTAGCAGTGCCGAGCAGATGGTGTATAACTTGGTAGACAACGCAATTAAATATAGCGATGACGGCTTGGATGTTTTTATGGGCTTGTCGCTGGTCGAGGGCACATCTGGCAAATATGTTGTGATAGGTGTAGCAGATCTGGGGTGTGGCATTCCCGATGACGCTAAAGCGCGCGTGTTTGAGCGTTTCTATAGAGTGGATGCCAGCAGGTCTCGAAACACTGGCGGCACGGGGCTTGGTCTTGCCATCGTGAAACACACAGCAGAATCTTTTGGCGGGCGTGTGAGTGTGGAAGACAACAAGCCCAAAGGCACAATTTTTAGAGTTGAGTTGCCGATATATAAAGGAAATGTGTAAACGAATAAAGAAAGTGTGTAATCGGGCGCAAATAGGTTGGGCACAAAAACGCGAAAAACGCATACTCAGGAGCGGGCGCCTTAGGACACATTATTGCCCAAACTCATGAGCGGAGAAGTGCAAATGGCAGATGAATCAAAATCTGTTATAGCGTCTATACATTGTTTAACGTAAAAGAAATGGATTTGCATCTATATTTCAAGCAAAACGTTGCAGCCGTGTGAAATTGCAAGGCTGTGAGCTTCAGACAACCCAAATTGAAGCTTAGTTGCATCGTGACAATCTGGCGATAAAACCACGTTGCACCCCGCGCGTGCGATTTCATCTAAGATGAAAGGCTCAGGATATGGGCTTTTTCTATAGCCTCGCGCCATTGCTCCTGTGTTTATCTCAAATGTGGCACCCGCACTCGCTAGCTCGCGCAAAGCTGAAAGCGCAGATGCGCGATAGCGACTTGATGTTGTGTCAAACAAACACCCGCCCTCGTTAAATTTTGTTACAAGGTCGAAATGGCCCACAAACGTGCAATGCGTTTTTTTTACAACACGCACCACCTGCGCAAAATATGCATCACAAAAATCGTAGTAGTTGCCATTGAAATAGCGTTGCACGTTGTCTGTGAACTCTTGCTTCGTATCATCAACGTCAAGATATTTTTCGCGCCCACACTCATCGGTTATGCGCACATAGTGAACACTGCCTATTATGAAATCGAAATCGTGCTTAGGCGCATCGCTGAAAAAATCTTGCTCTATTCCACACAGAATGCGAATTTGCTTATATTTTTCTTGCAACCTGCGAATTTCACGAACGTATTCGGCCGTGCCACTTTTGCTCATGCAATATGACGTGTCGAAGGGAGTGTGTGCGTGACCCGAAAACCCGATGGATTTGCAGCCCGCGCCAATGGCCGCCAGCACCATTTCTTCAGGCGTGTTTTTTCCATCGCAAAAAGTTGTGTGATTATGAAATGTTGAATATGCCATGTTGAACACGCCCTCCACATCAAGTGCGCCTGACATGTCAAACGCGCCTTCCCTGTTGAACACGCCTCACCACAAGACGCGAAATTTTTTAATCTTTAATTGCGGCAACAATCTTTAATTTTGCGCCTTTTTCGACCCGCAAACTTAAAAACCCCACATGCGCACTTCAGGCTCCAGCAAAACACCAGAGCGTTTATAAACTTCATCTTGCACATCTTTTATTACGTGGCACACATCTTTTGCCGTTGCGTTGTTTGCGTTCACAACAAAACCCGCATGTTTGTTGCTCACACACGCTCCACCACATGTGTGGCCTTGCATATCTGATTCTTGAATGAGTGCAGCGGCATAAAAACCTTCGGGGCGCTTGAAAGTGGAGCCTGCACTCGGCATATCGAGCGGTTGCTTATTGCGCCTTCGTGTTTGCAAGTCTTTCATGGTGGCTTCAATTTCATGCTTGTTTGCACGCGCAAGCGAAAACTTAACGCCCGTGACGATATATTCAGCATCCATCATAAAGCTGTGCCTATAACCCCACCTGGCTTCTTTGGCACTAAGGGTTTTTATCATTCCATCAGGCGTTAGGCAATCAACAGATGTGCAGACTTGCGAAAATTCGCCATCATATGCGCCAGCATTCATGATTGCCCCCCCACCAACGCTTCCAGGAATGCCACAAGCAAACTCAAAGCCGCTCAAGCCCGCATCGAGTGCAGCTTTTGCAACATCTTCGTTGCTAGCGCCCGCCTGAGCATATACATTGCACCCGCTCACACGAATATCCGCGAAATTTTCGGCGAGCTTTATAACAACACATTCTATTCCTTCGTCGCAAACTAAGATGTTGCTGCCAAGACCCATGACCCTATATTGAACATCGTTTTCGTTGCATAATTCAACAACTTGTTTAATTTGTTCAACCGTGTGTGGCAAGACCATGACATCTGCAGGCCCGCCTATCTTAAACGTGGTGTGTTTGCGCATGAATTCGTGTTCTAGCACATTTTCAGAACCCAAAGCGTTGATTAGTTTTCCTGTTAGTTTATGTGGGCTTGATTTTAAAGTTACAGATTCAATCCAGCCAGCATAGGCGGCACTCACATTGCGTTGGTCTTCGATGGCATCGATGTCTATATGACTTTTAGGAATGTTGCTTAAATCTGGGTTTTTTGTTTTACGCGCGCCCGCGTTCGCACATTTGCACGCACTTTCAGCCGAAAATTCGCGCGCGCTTTCAGTTGAAAATTCGCGCACGCTTTCGCTTGCACCCGCGCTCGCGCTTGCACCTTCGCTCGCGCAATTCTTGTAATCGGCATCATCTAGAGTCATGTTTTTCCTTTATTCAGAACAAATAGAAATCAAATTTAGGGCATATTATACAAATTGAGGCACACACGCGTGCGCCTCAACTAAAAATTATCAATAAATTCAAAATCTATTTCCTGTGGGTGCAACCGTCAGACATAGGGCACGCTCCGCATGAATAGCCTTCAAAAATCTATTTCTTGTGTGTGCAGCTGCCAGACATAGGACACGCCCCGCACGAAAAACTATCAATTTTCGCATTCGCATCTTTGCAATCAAGCTCATGTGAACCCTTGACGCTTTGCGAGCAGCCCTCGCAGCCATCGCAGTTGCAAGCCCCGCGATGTTTCACGTTGTATATTATGGCTCCCACACAAGCGCCAACAACGATTAAAAGGACTATTACAGAACCAGCACTCATAGTTTACGCCTGCACTTTCTTTTGCACTTTTTCGTGGATGTTCACTGAAGATGATTGCGCTTTTGGCTTTGACGCGGGACGCACCAACATAAACACCACGAAAGCAACGATGGCAAAAGCAACAACACACCACACGCTAAATGGCACCTGACCTGTGATAAGCCCGCCTATGTTGTATATGACAAGCGCAAAACAATAGGCATAGAGCGTTTGATATCCAACAGCCGCAAAGAACCATTTTTTGCTTTGCATCTCACGCGCCATGGCACTCATGGCGGCAAAACATGGGGCACACAGCAAGTTGAAGAACATAAGGCTGAGGGCAGCAACAGGAACAAACGTGGAAGCCATTGTGGCCCAAAGCCCAGCATCGCCTGCATATAACACACCGAGTGTTGCCACCAAGTTTTCTTTTGCGATTAGGCCCGTAACGGCTGCAGATGCTGCTTGCCAGTTTGCCCAACCCAGCGGCGTGAAAAGCCATGCAATCGCACCGCCCAAGCCTGCAAGCAAGCTGTTGTCTATCTGGTCTTGCTCAAGCATTCCAAATGCGCCATCAATAAAGCCGAAGTTGGTTAAAAACCAAACAACCACCACAGAAGGCAAGATGATCAAGAACGCTTTTTTGATGAATGCCCATGCGCGTTCCCACATGCTGCGCAACAAATCGATGAACCTAGGCAAGCGATATTCGGGCAACTCCATCACAAAAGGCGTGGTGTCGCCCAAGAAAGGGCGCGTCTTGCGCAGCATAATGCCGCTTATCACAACGGAAGCGATGCCCACAAAATAAACTGTTGGTGCCACCCACGCAGCCCCCGCAAAAATGGCGCCCGCGAAAAGCGCGATGATGGGCAATTTTGCTGAGCAGGGCATGAATGTGGTGGTCATGACTGTCAAGCGTCTGCTCGATTCGTCTTCTATCGTGCGACTTGCCATGATGCCAGGCACACCGCAGCCTGTGCCTATGAGCAGCGGAATGAACGATTTGCCTGAAAGACCAAAGCGCCTGAACACGCGATCTAGGATAAACGCGATGCGCGACATATATCCGCAGCCTTCCAAGATGGCCAGCAAGAAGAACAATATCATTATCTGTGGCACAAAGCCAAGCACTGCTCCAACACCTGCAACTATGCCGTCTAAGACAAGCGCATTAACCCAGCCATCGCTGCCTATCGCATCCAAGCCGCCTTCTATCAATTTAGGGATGCCTGGCACCCAGATGCCGAACTGGGTGGGGTCTGGCTCTTCCACTTCAAGCGCTTCGGCAAATGTGGCCGCGTCAACTTCCACCGCCTCATCTTCCAAAAGCTCGCCGGATTCATCGTCTGTCGGCACATAGACTGCTTCCACGCCCGCACTTTCACATTCCGCTAAAAATGCCGAAAGCTCTGAGCTAGATAAGCTTTCAAGGTTTCCATCTTCGCTATAGGCTTCCAAAATGTCTGCAGCACCATCTACGCCCGCGACATCAGCCGCGTCTAGATATGCCTCGATGCAACCAACCGCTTCGTTGTAAGGCTCGAGCGCTTCGTCATATTGCTCTTGCCCTGGGCCCAGAAACCAGCCATCACCGAACACGCCATCGTTCATCCAGTCGGTGGCGATGGCACCAAGCCACGAAACAGAGATGAAATAGACAATGAATATCACGCACACAAATATCGGAAGTGCTGCAATGCGATTGGTGACCACCTTATCTATCTTTTGCGTGGTGCTGAACACACCGCGTTTGCGTTTGTAGACGCGCTCTATATAACTTGAGATGTGCAAATAACGCTCGTTTGTGATTATGCCTTCGGCGTCATCGTCGAAGGCCTTGCAAGCGGCTTGTCGCACGTCTTCTATGGCACTGATATTTTTTTTGTTCGCACCATCTGATGTTTGTGCGATGTGTTCCATCACTTTTTCGTCGCCCTCAAACGCTTTCACGGTGTAATAGCGACGCAAAGCAGATGGCACGCCTTTGGGGATAAACTCTTCTATGCGCGATAGGTAAAGCTCCAACTCCGCGTTAAATTTAACTGCGTGCGGCATCTTTTTTGAATGGGTGAGCTCTATGGCAGCCTTTTCGCACGCATCGATGCCTTTTCCTGTGAGTGCCGATATTTCACACACCTTCACGCCCAACTCACGCGAAAGCGCATCTGAGTCTATCTTTATCCCGCGCTTTTCCACCAAATCCATCTGATTTAGAGCCACCATCACAGGAATGCCAAACTCCATCAGCTGGCCTGTCAGATATAGATTGCGCTCAAGATTGGTGGCATCCACAATGTTTATGATGGCGTCAACGCTTCCCGCCTCCAGAAAATCGCGCGCCACCACTTCCTCGTTTGTATAGGGTGATAGCGAATAAATGCCAGGCAGGTCTACAATTTCAACATCGCGGTTGGTCTTCAAAAACCCGCCTTTTTTCTCAACAGTCACACCTGGCCAGTTGCCTATATATTGATGTGCGCCTGTCAGCTGGTTGAACAGCGTTGTTTTTCCGCTGTTTGGGTTGCCTACTAAAGCAATAATGTTAGCCATGGTTAACCTCGTTTGCATTAAAAATGCAGGCTATTGCTGCAAGAAATTGATTTTGTGTAATTTCGCGTAGTTTCGCGGTGCAATGTGAACGCTTAGGTGCGTGAAATTTGCAACGCTTGAAAATTACTTAACTTTGCACTGTCTTACAGTTTCGCCTACATTACTTACATTACTTGAATTGGTTGGTTGGTTGCCTTGTTGTTTGGGTGCGCAGCATCGTTATGCGATGCGCGGCCTCGTTGTTCGGTGTGCAGTTTTTTAAAACTATGCAACCACGTCGATCATCTTTGCGTCGTTTGCACGCAATGTGAGCGAATATCCGCGCACGTTCACTTCCATTGGGTCTCCAAGCGGCGCCACCTTTACAACCCTCACAGGTGTGCCCTTTGTGATGCCCATGTCCATGATGCGCCTGCGAGTGGCACCTTCGCCATTGAGTTTTGAAATTTTAACTTCGTGATTATGTTCAACATCTGCAAGTGTCATCTTCTTCTCCTTTTCGCGTCTCTTTTATGTCTATTTTATGCCTGTGGCAATCTTACGAACATGACATATGTTAGCCATGGTTTACTCTTGTGT
>CAVEFW010000202.1:0-2259 GCA_963615035.1 Phocaeicola dorei | reverse complement strand
AATACGCGCAAAGAAAACGCACCAAAAAGGCACGCTAAAACACGCATTAAAAACATACACCCCCCATAAAAACCTAAAGGATGGAAAAGATGGCTGACACAAAAAAGGAACAGGAACGCGACGAGTTACACCGTGCGATATGGGCAATTGCAGATGAGTTGCGCGGTGCGGTGGACGGATGGGATTTCAAAAACTATGTGCTCGGCACGATGTTTTATCGCTACATCTCAGAAAACTTGTGCAACTACATCAATCAAGGCGAAATAGACGCAGGCAACGCCAGTTTTGAATTTGCAAACATGAAAGATGAAGATGCTGAAGAGGCACGCGCAGGTTTGGTTGAAGAAAAAGGGTTCTTCATTTTGCCAAGTGAACTTTTTTGCAATGTGCGAAAACGGGCGGCAAGTGATGAAAACTTAAACGAAACCTTAGAGCAAGTGTTTCGCCACATCGAACAATCCGCCAAAGGCAGCGAGGCAGAAAGCGATTTTGCAGGATTGTTCGACGATTTCGATGTAAACAGCAACAAGCTTGGGTCATCTGTGGCAAAGCGCAACGAAAAGCTTGTCAAACTGTTAAACGGTGTGGGCAACATGAATTTGGGCGATGTGAAAGACCACGACATAGATGCCTTTGGCGATGCATATGAATATCTCATGACCATGTATGCGTCAAACGCAGGCAAATCTGGCGGAGAGTTTTTCACGCCTGCAGATGTGTCTGAGTTGCTCACGCGCCTTGGAACAGTGGGCAAAACAGAAATAAATAAGGTATACGACCCAGCATGTGGCAGCGGTTCATTGCTTTTGAAGGCTGAAAAAATTTTAGGAAGGGATGCAATTCGCAATGGGTTTTATGGTCAAGAAATCAACATCACCACCTATAACCTTTGTCGCATAAATATGTTTTTGCACGACGTGGGCTTCGATAAGTTCGACATCGCTTGCGAAGACACGCTTATAAACCCCGCTCATTGGGACGACGAACCCTTTGAGCTAATCGTGTCAAACCCGCCCTATTCCATCAAATGGGCTGGAAGCGATAACCCCATGTTAATAAATGACCCTCGTTTTGCTCCCGCGGGCGTGTTGGCGCCAAAGAGCAAGGCAGACCTTGCATTCATCATGCATAGCCTTTCATGGCTTGCGTCAAATGGCACTGCTGCCATCGTGTGTTTTCCAGGCATCATGTATCGCGGTGGCGCAGAAAAAAAGATCCGTAAATATCTGATAGACAACAACTTTATCGATTGCATAATTCAGCTGCCGAGCAATCTGTTCTTTGGCACATCCATTGCAACATGCATAATGGTTTTGAAGAAAAACAAAAAAGACAACAAAACGCTTTTCATCGATGCCACAGATGAGTGCATAAAAGTTACAAACAACAACAAGCTCACGAAAGAAAACATCGAACACATCGTGAGCGCCTCCGCAAAACGCGAAGATGTGAAGCATTTCAGCCACTTGGCAAATTACGAAGAAATTGAACAAAATGACTATAACCTGTCTGTTTCCACCTATGTGGAGGCAAAGGACACAAGAGAAAAAATAGACATCGTCAGGCTGAACGCGGAAATAAAGAAGATAGTTGCTCGTGAAGAGGTGCTGCGCTGCGAGATAGATAAGATAGTCGCGGAAATTGAGAGCAACTAACAATGTGCAATTTGCAATGTGCAATTAGGAATTAGGAATTGGCAATGAGGGATGGGAAAAACATGAGTCGATTGGATAAATTGATAGCAGAGTTTTGTCCTGATGGGGTGGAGTATAGAACGCTGGAAGATCTATTTGTTATAAAAAATGGATATACTCCATCAAAAGCCAACGAAGAATATTGGAAAAACGGAACTATACCATGGTTTAGAATGGAGGACATTAGAACTAATGGGCATATTCTTCGTGATTCAATTCAGCATGTAACACCACAAGCTGTGAAGAAAAAATTATTTCCAGCTAATTCAATAATATTAGCAACAACAGCAACTATAGGAGAGCATGCGCTTATTGTTGTTGATTCGCTAGCAAATCAACAATTCACATTTTTTACAAAACGCGAATCGTTAGACGTATGCTTAGACATGAAATTTGTTTATTACTATTTTGATATTATCGATGCATGGTGCAAGAAAAATATTAAAGTTTCAAGCTTTCCTGCGGTTGATATGGCTAAGTTGAAGAAATATAAAATGCCAGTGCCGCCGCTGCCTGTACAGCGTGAAATTGTCCGGATTCTGGACAATTTCACGGAGCTTACAGC
>CAVEFW010000201.1:0-6646 GCA_963615035.1 Phocaeicola dorei | reverse complement strand
TTTGCTATCTCGCGTTACAGGGGGGTTGTCTGGCCCAGCCATAAAGCCTATAGCGCTTGCAAAAGTTTGGCAGACATATAACGCAATAGATATTCCTATTCTTGGTATGGGTGGCATAACGTGCGGTGAAGATGCCATCGAATTTATGTTGGCAGGGGCTTCGGCTGTGGCTGTGGGCACGGCAAATTTCACAAACCCCAGAGCATCGCTTGATGTGTTGTGTGGCATAGAAAAGTTTTGCGAAGATGAGGGCGTGAGCGATGTGCGCGATTTAATTGGGGAGTTAAGGTGCTAGCGTCATGTGTTTTAGCGAGTTAATGTGAGTTATTTTGTGCGATTTAGCATAGGAGGAAATTAGATATGCCATCTTTTAGTGAAGTTTCAAAAAGTGATCGCATAATTGTTGCACTTGATTGTTCTGAGAGCGAAGCACTCCGTTTAGCAGACAAGTTAAAAGGTCGCGCAAAATGGGTGAAAATTGGCATGACGCTATATTACGCAGCAGGCCCTCGCATAGTGAGTGCCATGAAAGAACGCGGGTTTAACGTTTTTTTAGACCTGAAGTTTTTTGACATTCCACATCAGGTGCAAGGTGCCGCAAAATCAGCAGTGCTAGCTGGAGCAGACATGATTACAGCTCACGCATCTGGGGGCGTTGACATGTTGCGATCTGTGGTGTTAGGTGCAAATCAGGCCACAAAAGAGCGCGGGTGTGCCTGCCTTCAAGCGAAAAATTCTGATGACGAAGCCACAAAAGAGCGCGAGCGTGCCTTCCTTCAAGAAAAAAATTCGGGCGAGAGCGCACAAGAAAACAACTTGGCGACAAAAAATCAAAAAAATCAATCACTAAAACACTTGCCACAAAACCAGCACGCAAATAGCCAAAATGCACCAATCACTCTAGGCATCACAGTGCTCACCAGCATGGATGCCCCTACACTTAAAAGCGTTGGTGTTAGTGCTCCTCTAGACAAACAAGTAAGCATGCTTGCAAACCTTTCTTTGTCTTCAGGGCTATCGGGTGTTGTTTGCAGTGCCCAAGAGGCACAAACACTTCGAGCCCAACTAGGAGATAGCGCATACATCGTAACTCCTGGCATTCGCCCCAAGTGGGCAGCCGTCAACGATCAATCGCGAATAGTCACACCCGCAGATGCTTTTTCACTCGGTGCGTCGCACATAGTGGTCGGCCGACCTATCACGGCAGCAGACGATCCGCTGATAGCTTTCGATAAAATCGCAGATGAGGTGAATTGATTTAACTATTACGCACCAGAGCGCACATGAAACTATGGTTAGTGATTTCAAAAAAGATAAACCCTGCGGATCGTATCTAGACGGATACGATGCACAAGGTTGTGCAATCATGAAAACGAATTGTCATTTTTGCGGTTATCTTTGTGCGTTCAATGCGAAAGTAAAAGATGGGCGTGTGGTAGATCTAGCTCCAGACACTACGCGTTTTCCATACAGCGAAAAAGTGTTGGCGGGTTGCAGGCGCTGGCGCTATAACATAGATGTGTTGGAGGGCGAAGATCGCGTGAATTACCCGCTTCGTCGTGTGGGCAAGCGCGGCTCAAATGTTTGGCAGCGTGTGAGCTGGCAAGATGCCTTAGACGACATCGCGCAGCGCTTGAGTGATTTACGCGAAAAATATGGCTCTGGCACGCTGGCAAGCATGATAGGCGGGCCTCACACAAGTTTTTGGCCGCTTCATCGATTTATGAACCTATATGGAAGCCCAAACAACATGGGAATAGGCCAGATTTGTTGGAATCCGCGCATCTGGATGGACATGATCACCTTTGGCTGGACTCTAGAACACGACATCACGTTGCATCTAACAAAAACTGTAATCATCTGGGGCACAAATCCTGCCGCCTCTGACAATTCGCTTTTTTGGCAACTTTTGCGACAAGTGGGCAAGGAAAAAGACATGACACTTATAGTCATCGATCCTATTTGCACGCAAACAGCACAAGCGGCAGATATGTGGGTGGGCATAAATCCAGGCACAGATTGCGCTTTTGCACTAGGTCTTTTGCGCCTGATAATTACTGAGGGGTTGTTTGATGAAGAATTTGTGCGTGATTGGTGCTATGGCTTTGATGAATTGAGCGTGTGTGTGAGCACCTATACGCCTGAATATGTGAGTGATTTATGCGGTGTTGACACAAACGTTTTAAGGCAAGTTGCTAAAGCGTTTGCAAAAAAGCCTTCAGCACTTGTGTCAGGGCGTGGGATAGATCAGTGCGGGCAAAATGTGGCACCCACTCATCGTGCAATATGTGCGCTGCGAGCAATCACAGGAAATTTGGATATTCCTGGCGCTTGCAACATCAATGAACAGAGCGATTTTACACCTGAAGTGCAACTAGAGATGACAGATGCGCTAACGAAAGAGGCGCGTTCGCTTTGCTTGAACACACCTTACACGCCACTTCAGTGCTACGATGGCTATGAATATATAAAAAGCATCACTGAAAAACACAGGCGAGTGCCTCCCGCTCGATATCTCACATCTGCGCATCCTGATTTGGTGTTAAAAGCCATGATCGAAGGCGAGCCATATCGCGTAAGCTCGCTTATAGTTCAGGCTACAAACCCGCTTTTAACATATGCCGATAGCCACAGGGTGTTTGAAGCCATGAACAAGCTGGATTTAATAGTTGTGCTAGATTATTACATGACGCCCACGGCATCTATGGCAGACTATGTCTTGCCAGCAGCAGGCGCGATAGAGCGCACAACTTTTCAAGCGCATGGCGGTGTGGCCAATCAAGTGTATGGCGGGCCTAGTGCTGTGCGCCCATACTTTGAGCGCAAGGAAGACTATGACGTCTTTCGCGAACTGGGCATGCGTTTGGGTCAAGAAAAATTCTGGTCACATAAAACATTTGCGGAAGCGTGCGAGGCCACGCTAAAACCTGCAGGCATTGATTGGGAATATTATTGCATGGTGGGCACATATTTTAGAAAGCCAAAGTTTGAAAAGCACAAGTTGAAACTAGATGAAAACGATGCAAATTCAGAGCCGCGTGGGTTTGCCACAACTACAGGCCAGGTGGAGCTTGCAAGCGTGGCACTCGATAATTTAGGTGGGCCGCGCACGCCCACACAACATGCGCTTATAAACACATGTTCCGACGAGCTGTGTGCTCGTGGAAATCATTTGCGCTTAATTACAGGTGCGCGCAAGCAACCTTATAATGCCTCTATGTATATGAACAATGCAAAGTTTCGCAAAACTTACCCTGAACCCATAGCCGAGATGAGTCAAAAAACTGCAAATGATTGTAATCTGCGTTCGGGAGATGTGGTGGTGTTGGCTACAGACAAAGGTCAAGCTTCTTTTCGTTTGCGCGTGCGTGAAATGGTGGATGGAGTTGTTAGTGCCGATTATGGGTGGTGGCATCCGGAATGGGCCGTAGGCGGGTCTGGCCTAGGTGGCATCTGGGAGAGCAACATCAACTGTTTAACCACCTGTTCGCTAAATTCAGGAGAAGAGATGATAGGCACGTGGGCATATAATGCGATAGATTGTGTTGTGTGGAAAAGCGACAAACCATTAACTTTTTCAAAAAATGACGATGTGGCAAGGCGCAGAAATTACACGATAATCAACGGCTAAATTTTTGCGTTAGGCTTTTATCACAAGCTGCTATTACATATTGAATAGAAAAAATTGTTAAAGAAAATAAGGTGCAAGACAAAATGCAAGACAAAATGCAAGACAAAATGCAAGACAAAATGCAAGATAATATGCAAGCAATATTCAAGAGTGCTATTTTTGTGTATGTGCCATAATTTCGCGAAAATATCACTAATCACATGCGACAAAAACTGCCAAATAACGTAAACTGAAAACAGTGAATTAAGTTTAGCAAATTCAAACTTAGTAATTCAAAGAACTGGAGGAAAAATGACAAATCAAACAAACGATAAAACGTGTGAGTGTTCTGGCGATTCAACCATGGAGGCTTTTGAAATTCAAAACCCTGAAAAGTGGCGTGTTGTGCAAGCAGATGGCAATTTAGTGTGGGACGATTCCAAACGCCCCCCAACAAAAAAACGCGCTCTTTTAATCTTCAGCAAATATCCAGAACCAGGTAAAGTGAAAACGCGTCTGACATATCTGAAAGGTGGGCCTTTCATGCCAGAGGCTGCCGCAGAATTCTTCACTTGCAGTTTGTTTGACGTTGTAGAAGGCTCAATGGTGGCGCTCCAAGAGTTGCAAGCCATAAATGATAGTGTTTGTTGGGATGACCCAGAGCACTATCATGTGCAATATGATTTTTTCATGTCTACAACCCCAGCTTCTCAGCTTGAAAAGATGAAAGATCTCTTTGCAACGGAGAAATTTCCCATGCCCATAAACTATATAACCGATTCAGGCTCTACGTTCGATGAACATTTCAACGATGCCTTTAATCAACTCTTTGAAATGGGCTATGAAAGTGTCGTTTCTGTTGGTGGAGATATTCCCACCATGCCAAAAACGCACATCACAGAAGCTTTCAGATGGCTGGCTTGGTTTGATTCAAACAATACGCCTGGCTTTGTGCAAGCGCCTTGTCAGGAATGCGGAACCAGCCTTGTGGGATATAGCAAAAACACGCCAATAGATCACTCGGGCGTTTATTACAACTTAGATGGCACTCCAGCGCTCGATGCATACGTTGAAAAGCTGTCTGAAAAAGATATCCCTTGCGCATATTTAAGCCCTGTGGCAGATATCGATGAGCAAACAGATTTATATCATGCAATTTCTTGCATGCGCGCCATGGCTCAAGCTGCTCCATATCAGCGTGATATTCATGTTCCTTGGCGCACGCTTCGTTGGGTAAACGATGCCCGCATAAAAGTCATCACGCCTCCAAATGACGAACACGACCCGCGTCAATATATGGATGGAGTCGAGCTAGAAGATGCATACGAAGAGCACAAAGCAAAGAAAAACAGCGCAAAGTAATGCGTTGCGCTAGTTTTCCCATTTTTATATTTGATGTAATCCTTCCGCCCCCTTTTAGCGAAATACTTCTCCAACTTGGTTGATTTTGTGCGAAAATACTAAACAAAAAAGTTTAGTAGGTTTGGTATTCAGATGGATAATTTTAGTATTTCTTGCGTTGATACGCAGGCTATTGCCGCTATCTCAAACACGCTTAATTTGCCGCGCTTTGTGGCAGAGGTTTTGGTTAGGCGCAACATTAAAACACCAAAAGAAGCTCAGAAATTCATGAACACATCGCTAGATCTCGTCTGGCAAAACCCATATGAGATTCCTGGAATGAAAGAAGTGGTGCATGATTTAAATGAAGCCATACGTCAAAACAGACACATCTTAGTTTTTGGCGATTTTGACTTAGATGGCATTTCTGCGACGTGCGTTCTTACGCGCGGGCTTCGAGATTTAGGTGCCAATGTGACTCCTTTTATTCCAGATCGATTTAGCGAAGGCTATGGGCTTTCCATCAAAGCATTTGAAAGAGCGCTAAAGCGAGACCCAGACATAGAAGTTTTAGTTAGCGTTGATTGTGGCATAGCTTGCAGAGATTCTGTGAAGGAAATCAAGGCACGCGGGATAGATGTGCTGATAACAGATCATCACGAACCAGGAGATAGCGTGCCACAAGGTGTGCCGATTGCAGACCCAAAATTAGACAAAGATTGTAAAAGTTCGATTCTTGCGGGCGTGGGTGTGGCTTGTAAAGTTTTATCAGCACTTTTTTCAAAGTATGGAAAGCCATATATGTGGAAGCAATATTGCGATTTTGCAACACTTGGCACTGTGGCCGATCTTATGCCTATGCGAGATGAAAACAGAGCATTGGTTGCAGCAGGTTTGCACCAGATGAACACAAAGCCCAGAGCATGCATAGCAGCACTTTTGGAAGTGTCTGGCGCAGGCTCTCAGGCTCTCACGTCTACAAACATGAGTTTTTCGATCACTCCACGCTTAAATGCTGCAGGCAGAATGGGGAAGGCTGAGCTGGCGCTAGATTTGTTGATGTGTGATGATTACGATCAGTCTTTCAAACTTGCCGAGATGTTGGAAAAAACCAACAACAAGCGCAGGAAAATTGAATCGGAGCTATCTGATATGGCGCTGGAAGTTGCCGCTGAAACATACACCGATCAGCGCGCATTGGTGGTGTGGGGTGAGGGTTGGCACGAAGGCGTGAAAGGCATAGTGGCCAATCGTCTTGTGTCAAAATATGGCGTGCCATCAATTTTGTTTAGCATAACAGATGGTGAGGCACGTGGCAGCGGTCGCACTGTGGGTTCCATAAATTTGTTCGACGCCTTGCAAAGTTGCTCTGATTTGCTTACGCGTTTTGGGGGACACGCGGCTGCAGTGGGTGTTACACTGCCTAAAGAAAACTTACCTGAATTCAATAGGCGATTGTGCGAATATATGGATCAATTCCCTGAAAGCGCGTTTCACCCAGTTAAAAAAATTGACGCCGTTGTTTCTTTGAGCGAATTGAGCGTTGAATCTATACAAAAGCTCAACCAGTTGGCACCTTTCGGGCAAGAAAACAAAACTCCGCTATTGCTTGCCCCCAATGTCTATCTGGATGGCGGTCATGCGGTTGGGGCAGACAAAAATCACTTTTCTTGTTCGCTTTTAGACAGTAAAAAC
>CAVEFW010000200.1:0-2793 GCA_963615035.1 Phocaeicola dorei | reverse complement strand
GCCATAGATGCATGACCTGCCAATATAAAAACTTGCTCCGCACCCCTCATAGTCTTCTGATGTGTCCGCAAAGACAATGTCGCCAACCTTTGTGAGAGATTTTTCATTTAGCGCGGGGTCGTCTTTGGAAATGAACCGAAGCAGGCTATCGTGTGTATGAACTCCCGTATTTTCTTTTGCGTGGATTTGCCCATAGTTGATAACGGGAACGCCATCATTAACTAAATTGGCTTTAGTGATATTCAGCCCAGTGAACGTGCTAAAGAAACGTTGAAAGAGACACATCTCCCACTCTTTGGGCACTTCCCCTATCCACTCGATGCCGCTATCTTTCATCGCGCGCATGTTTTCACACCCCGCAAAACGTCGCCATCGAACGCGGGCACAAACGCAGCCACATGTGCCAGCGCATGCACTTTCGCATACGCTAACAAATACACCGCCGCACACACAGTCGCACATGCCAACGCACACACCAGCGCACACGCCATCGCACTCGCAGCCACATGCGCCAACAAATACACAGCTGCACATGCAGGCGCAAACACCGCCGCACGCACAACCACACACGCTGTCGCACTCGTTGTCGCATGCACCAACTCACGCGCCAACGCACACGCTCGCGCCAACAATCTTTTCACCGAAACGTCAAAATATTTTCTGGTCATCTGAAATGTGCCCCTCACTCACGTCCACTAAATAAACACTCATGCGCTACACTGTATCACAAATTTTGCGCGTAAAAGATTCCTGCTTTACAACTCACCGCTCAACCGCCAACCAGCAAGCCTTCGCCTTGAACCGCAATCTTTGCAAATTTCGCCTGTCGCATTAAGTTTCAGCGCGCGAAAAAAGTATAATATGCAAGCATATGTTCTTGAACCAATTTAACCTATTGAACGGTTTTAACAAGTTATAATTTTTCGAGGGAAGTTCGCACAATTACGCTGAAAAAGAGAGGCAGAGAAAATGAAAGTTATAGGTTATGACGAAAAGGGCGTGCCAGTAACTCAAGAAACTCTTGATCAGATGTTAGTCGAGGTAGAGCATGGTGATTTCTCGGAGTTTAAAGACGCACCAAACTGCATTATAGATTACGACGAAAAAGGGCGTGGGATAACTGGTGAGGATATCGAGCGCTGGGCAAAAGCCGCTGAATATTTAGACTTTAGCAAATTTGAAGATGCGTCTGATTGCATCTATGGTCAACCTAATTTCGGCACAACCTCACGTTTAACATTTCCCCAAGCACATGAGTAGTTCAAATTCTCACATATTGTTGCATGCATGTTGCGGGCCGTGTTCGCTGGAGCCTGTGCGACTGTTGCAAGAGGCGGGCAAAAACCCCACCATCTATTACACGAATAGCAACATTCACCCCGCAAGCGAATATGAACGGCGCCTTGACACCCTGCAAGAGTGGGCGGGCAAGGGCGAAATTTACGACCCAGAACTCACAGCACCAGTTGATGTGATTGAAGGCACCTATGACCCGCAGATTTGGGAGAGCGCGTGCGGGGCTATAGGCGATGCGGCAATAAAAAAAGCGCAGGCAACATTGAAAGAAAACGTTGCAGACAAAGTAAAAAAAGTGGCTAAAGACACAATTGTTGACACTTTTGCAAGCGACAAAGCAAAAAACACACCGTCAGAAATTGTTACAGAAAATGCACCATCAAAAGAAACTTCAGCAAAAAATGCAACGCCAGTGGCAGATAAAGAAAATTCTGCTCCTCACACAAGCACTCCTCACACAAGTGCCCCTTACACATCCCACTCAAGCGCGTTTCACGAAGCGATGGCAGGCGGCGCGCCGTTTGAGGCAGCCATCACTCTGGCGGTTGACCCGAAAATGCGCCTTGCGCGTTGTCGCGCGTGTTATCGCATTCGCTTTGAAGAAGTTGCAAAATATGCAGCCGCGCACGGCTTTGATTCAATAGGCACCACACTATCTATCAGCCCCTATCAATACACGCAAATCATTCGCGAGGAACTCGAGAGGGCGGCAGCCACACACAACTTGCGATGCGCGTTTCAAGATTATTCGCCTTGTTATGCGCGTGCCACGCAAAGAAGCCGAGACATCGGGATGTATCGGCAAAATTTCTGCGGATGCAGAATAAGCGACCTAGAGGCACAGGCA
Source organism: Phocaeicola dorei (assembly GCA_963615035.1). GTDB lineage: Bacteria > Actinomycetota > Coriobacteriia > Coriobacteriales > Eggerthellaceae > CAVEFW01. The sequence continues at coordinate 650 of CAVEFW010000200.1, read as the reverse complement.
GAACGCGCCCAGCGCAAATATCAGCGCAAACAAAAGAAACTCGCCCGCAAGATGAAGCAAAAGCTGCAAGACAAACCTGCCACATAATCTTGCGCACCATTTTCCAAAAATCCAAAATAATTTAAGCAAAAACTCACATGCGCTCAAACCATACATTAAACTCTCACTTGCAAAAGAATTTACCGAATATTTAGATTGTTACTAAAGAGGTTAAGTTGACAAATTTTACTTACATAGACTTATTCGCAGGCATAGGCGGCTTTCATATCGCCATGGATAGCCTTGGTGGAAAATGCGTTTTTGCTTCCGAGTGGGACGAAAACTGCAGGAAAACGTATGCCGCAAATTTCACAAAGAGCAATCCTGACCTTATAAAAGAAAACTTCAAGGGCGACATCACGCAAGTTGATGTAATGTCCATTCCAGATCACGATGTTTTATGCGCGGGTTTTCCGTGTCAACCTTTTTCTCAGGCAGGTCAGAAAAAGGGCTTTGAGGACACACGGGGAACTCTGTTTTTCAATGTTGCAGAAATCATAAAAGCCAAGCAACCGAAAGCAGTTTTTCTTGAAAACGTGCGCGGGCTTATCAATCACGACAACGGCAAAACTTTCTCTGTAATTAAAAACGTAATCGAAAACTTGGGTTAC
>CAVEFW010000199.1:0-2785 GCA_963615035.1 Phocaeicola dorei | reverse complement strand
GTGCTAGGGCATGTAATTTCACACTTGCAAATTTGGCCAGCGCAGTCAGCTTGGCTCACAGTGCAGGTGTGAAAGTGCATGTGGCGTGTAATATTTTGATGCACGACTCCGACACAAAAGATTTGCCTGAATTCTTTGAAGCGGTGCAAGACGCGGGTGCGGATGCGTTGATCATCGGCGATATTGGCGCCTTCATGCTTGCAAAAAAATATGCTCCGCGTGTGGAGTTGCATGTGAGCACACAGGCAAGCGTGGCAAACGCTCAAGCTGCACGTGCTTGGCATGACTTGGGCGCATCGCGCATTGTGTGCGCCAGAGAGATGAGCCTAGAAGAAATTGCCAACATGCGCGCAAACACTCCGCAATCTTTGAGCATCGAAGTGTTTGCTCACGGAGCCATGTGCATGGCAGTGTCGGGCAGGTGTTTAATTAGTTCATATCTGACAGGCAGGAGCGCAAATGCTGGAAATTGCACGCAGCCTTGCAGGTGGGCTTATACGCTAGAGGAAGAAAAGCGCCCTGGTGTGCATTTTCCCATCGAAGAAGATGCGGGTTATACATATATCATGAATGCTGCAGACTTAAATATGTTGACTCACCTAAAAGATCTAGAAGATGCAGGCGTTGATTCCATAAAGATAGAAGGTCGCAACAAAAAGGCGTTTTATGTTGCTAGTGTTGTGAGCGCATATCGGCGTGTGCTGGATGGAGAGAGCGCACAAAATGTCGAGCGCGAGCTTTTCGATGTTTCTCACAGACCATACAACACTGGGTTTTTTTATGGTGAGCCAAAGGTGGCAACAAACTATGATGGATACGAGCAAGAATGTGTGCATGTGGGTGATGTTTTGGCTTGCGAGCGCGCGGGTGCAGACGGCACGGCAGGTGGCGTGAGCGCAGATGGCATGACAGATGGCGCGGGTGAAAATGTGCGCATGACAGATTTGTCAGATGGTGAATGCGAGCGCGCGGACGCAGAAGCGCCAGATGGTGATGAGCGCACAAAAGATAAGTTTAAGGTCATCGCAATTTGCAGAAATCGTTGGGAAGAAGGGCAGACGCTCGAAGCACTTGTGCCAGGCACACCCGCATTTGAATTTGTGGTGGAAAATTTACGTTGGTTGCCGAACGCCAAGAATAAAGATGCCAATAAAAAAGATGCTAATAAAGAAGATGACGTGGAAGTGATTGCTAGTGCGGCAAACAGAGCGATGGATGTGTATGCGTTCACGTGTTCTCGCGAAATTCCTGCGGGAAGTTATATTCGCGTTCGCACACATCGTCGCACGGCAAGGCATGTTTGAGTTAGCAATGTGCAATTAGCAATTGTCAATTAGGAAGTTGTGGCTGGTCGCAATCTTTAGGTGCTGTGAACGACGATTCACCACCTATGCCGAAGTAACGCTCAAAGAAAGCAGAAAGCTTATCGATTACCCCTTGCTTCTTTTTTGCTCTAGCACCTCCGCCCCCGAAACGAGACACAGGCGGCATCAACTTATCTATATCTGTGCCGAACGTTTTTACCTCTCCATCTCGAAAAGCGTTATCCATAAACTTGCGCGTATCCTCATCTGATAGATTTTCTTCCGCGATTATTTCGCGCAGATCTTCTTCTCTGCGCCTTGCCACATAGTCATGCCATTCTGTCAAAATATCGTCAACATCGTTTATGCCTGCAATGAAAGTTTCGATTAACTTCTTTTTGCTGCGCAGCTCGGGGCTTGCGTCAATCGCCTTTCTAATGCTTATCAAAACTTCCTTGTCCGCGCAATGCGTGTCTTTATACTTTTTGACAAGCATAAGAATATAGTCGATATTTATCTCAATCTGGCGAACAAGCTCGATCTCAAACACCACATCGTCTGTGACATCTGTGCTTTCTCTGCGCTTGTGTTTCCATTCATCGCGCAAGTCTTGATATCTGCCAAGATAATCTTGAAAATCACGCTCAGATATCAGCTCTTTGCCACTGAATTCATCGAACGCCACTAACAAATTTCTCATGCGAAGAATTGCACCGAACAATGAAATGAATTGTTTTTGGTTTTGCTCACCCTCGATGCGCGGGCAAGACAGCGGAAATTTCGTTTGCAAATCATCGATCATTTCCACATATCCAGGCATCTTTTTGCCATCTTCTCTTTCAAATCCATAGTAATAATCTTTGAAGCTTCGCATGAGCACAACGCCGCCCGCGCCTTTGTTGCCGAAAAGTGAAATGGCGGTGTCAACGCGCTTTTGCAAGTTTCTAAAGCACACGATGTTTCCGAATTTCTTGATGGAATTCAAAATTCTGTTTGTGCGAGAAAACGCCTGAATCAAGCCATGCATCTTCAGGTTTTTGTCCACCCACAAAGTGTTGAGCGTGGTGGCATCAAAGCCTGTAAGAAACATATTCACCACGATAAGAAGGTCAAGCTCTCTGTTTTTCATGCGCAGCGACACATCCTTATAATAATTCTGAAACTTATCGCTGGATGTGTCATAATTGGTGTGAAACATCTCGTTATAATCTTTGATGGCGCTTTCCAAAAAATCTCTGGAAGGCTGGCTGAGCGCGGAAGTGTCATCAGAGTTTTCCTCGCCCAACATTCCGTTAACATCTTCTGGCTCTTTCTCGTTTGCGTTGTAACTAAAGATAGTAGCGATGCGCAGCCTTTTTGTGGGGTCTGCCTGCATCTGTCGCTTAAATTCATTGTAATAAAGCTTTGCCGCGCTCACACTTGCCACCGCAAAGATGGAATTAAAGCCGCTCACGCGCTGTTTGCGTTTTACCTCTTCCACC